>DASXXL010000679.1:0-6112 GCA_036503085.1 Pyrinomonadaceae bacterium
TGCGCCTTCGCGACGGCAAAGGCGGCACACTGCCTCTCTATACCTAGCCAAACTATTTGCCTCCAGTCTAAGTAGACGGAAAAGTTTACAGGTGGTGTTCTGACGAACACCGACCCTTCATCCTTTGGGTTAATTAATTAAACTAAACTCTACGCCGCTTTGGCGGCCTGCAACCGTTATGCGGAATCGGCGTCGTGTCGCGAATCGTCGTGACGCGAATGCCGGCGTTGGCAATAGCGCGAATCGCTGATTCACGGCCACCGCCCGGACCTTTCACACGCACCTCACATTGGTGCATGCCCGCTTCGTGCGCCTTCTTCGCTGCTTCAAACGCAGCTTGCTGCGCAGCGAAGGGAGTGCCCTTGCGCGAGCCGCGAAAGCCGCGCGCGCCGGCCGATGATTGCGCGATCAGGTTTCCTTCGAGGTCCGTGATCGAGATCATCGTGTTGTTGAACGACGCCGCGATGTGAACGATACCGTTGGGAACGTTCTTCTTCTCTTTCTTGCGAAAGACCTTCTTCTTTCCGCCTGCTTTTGCCATAAACTATTTTCGATTGCCGATTGCCAATTGCCGATTTCCGCTTCGTTACGCGACTGCCGTCAATTGGCAATCGGCAATCGAAAATCGGCAATGTTTTACTTCTTGCCGGGCGCCTTCTTCTTCGCGATGGTGGCGCGACGCGGACCTTTACGAGTGCGCGCGTTGGTGTGCGTACGCTGTCCGCGAACCGGCAGCGCGCGGCGATGGCGCAGGCCGCGATAGCAGCCGATGTCCATCAAGCGCTTGATGTCCATCTGCACTCGCTTGCGCAGGTCGCCTTCGATCTCACCCTGGACTTCCAGGATGTTACGAATGCGGCTCAGCTCGTCTTCGCTCAAGTCGCGTACGCGCGTGTCGAGATTGACGCCCGCTTCCTTGAGCACCGAGTTCGAGCGCGAGCGGCCGATACCATAAATGTAGGTTAGACCAATCTCGGCTCGCTTGTTTGGTGGCAGATCTACTCCAGCTACACGTGCCATGTTACTTCTCGTTATCCTTGTCTCTGTTTATGCTTCGGATTAGCGCAAATCACCCGCACCACGCCTTTGCGGTGAATGACTTTGCACTTGTCGCACATCTTCTTTACTGACGCACGGACTTTCATAACTAACCTCGTTGACTATTTATAGCGATACGTGATTCGGCCGCGATTGAGATCGTACGGCGAAAGCTCAACCAAAACCCTGTCGCCCGGCAGAATGCGGATGAAGTGCTTGCGCATCTTCCCCGAAATATGTGCCAGCACCTGATGTTGACTCTCCTCCAACTCGACTCGGAACATAGCGTTAGGCAAAGTCTCCAGGACCTTTGCCATGACTTCTATAGCCTCTTCCTTCGCCATATCCTCTCAGGTTGAAGGTTCGACGCTGCCGACAAACTGCGAATAATAGCACGCACCTTTTAACCTTGCCAAGCCGCCGCGGCCCCGAAATACCATCCACAGATTACACAGATTCTACAAAACCAATCGGTGTAATCTGTGGATGGCTTTCCTTCACCAAAGTCAGCACTTCCGGGCCGTTGTCGGTAATCGCGATCGTGTGCTCGACGTGGGC
Source organism: Pyrinomonadaceae bacterium (assembly GCA_036503085.1). Classification (GTDB taxonomy): domain Bacteria; phylum Acidobacteriota; class Blastocatellia; order Pyrinomonadales; family Pyrinomonadaceae; genus PSRF01. The sequence continues at coordinate 1,597 of DASXXL010000679.1, forward strand.
GCTGGGCTGACCGTCCACCGTGACGACTGTCCAGTTGTCGGCCAACACCTTCGTGTGGTGCGACCCGAGATTCACCATCGGCTCGACCGCAAAAACGTACCCACTCTTGATTTTCGGCCCCAAACCGGGACGCCCGTAATTCGGAATCTGCGGATCCTCGTGCATACGCCGCCCGATCCCGTGCCCGACGTAATCCCGCACGATCGAATAACCGTTCGCCTCGGCGTGCTCCTGCACGGCCCAACCGATGTCTCCCAGATGCTTGCCCGGGCGGCACTGCTCGATGGCCCGCTGGAGACATTCCTCAGTCACGCGAATCAGCTTCAACCGGTCTTCGCTCACGTTTCCCACCGGCACCGTCGTCGCCGTGTCGCCGACAAAACCTTCCAACGTCACACCGACGTCGATCGAAAAGATGTCGCCGTCCTTCAGCTTGTAGTTTGACGGAAACCCGTGAACGATCTGCTCGTTGACCGAAGCGCAGATCGAGTAGGGAAATCCGTTATAACCCTTGAACGTCGGCAGCGCGCCCGCGTCGCGAATCATCTTCTCCGCCGCGCGATCGATCTCCATCGTCGTGACGCCCGGCTCGGCGAATGTGCGAAGGTGCGCCAGGACCTGACCGACGAGCTGGCCCGCCGCACGCATTTTTTCCAATTCCCTTTTTGACTTTCCGATGATCATTTAACGATTCGTTCGATGTCCTGATAAATCTCTTCCGGCGCGCGCGTGCCATCCACGATGTTCAGCAAACCCGCCTTTTTGTAGTAGTCGATCAGCGGCTGTGTTTGCTCTTCGTAAGTCGCGAGCCGCGCCCGCACTGTCTCCGAATTGTCGTCGGCGCGCTGCACCAATGTAATTTCAGGATGCAGGTCGCAAACGTTGTCGTTGCGCGGCGGCTGAAAATAGATGTTGTAAATCTCCCCGCAGACGGGACAACTACGACGTCCGGTCATCCGCTTCTCGAGCAACTCGAACGGTACATCGATCAGCACCGCGATAATCTCATTGTTCTGTTCGGCGGCGAGCTGGTTCAGGCTCGCGGCCTGCGCGGGCGTCCGGGGAAAGCCGTCGAGGATATAACCATTGCGGCAGTCGTCCTGCGCCGTGCGCTCTTTCACGAGTCGAATCGTCAACTCGTCAGGAACGAGTTGGCCCCGCTCCATGATGTCCCTGACCTCACGCGCCAACGGAGTCTGCGCATTCTTGAGCGCGCGAAAGATATCTCCCGTAGAAATCTGCGGCAGATGCAAGCGCTCTTGAAGCAAGCGCGCCTGCGTGCCTTTGCCGGCACCAGGCGCACCCATCAGCACGATGATTTTTGCCATAAAGGATCAGGCTCGGCGTCCGCGCAAACGGCCGCCCGTGCCGAGGAAGCCTTCGTAGTTGCGCATGACGAGTTGGGCCTCGATTTGGGCCACGGTGTCCATCGCGACACCGACGAGAATGAGCAGCGAGGTACCACCAAAGTAGAACTGATAACCCATGCCGTTCGGGATCCACGACAAGCCCGGCGTGGTGCTGACAAACGCGTCGAGCCACGTACCGATGAACGGCAGTCTACCGACCTTGAATCCACTCAGCATGAACTGCGGCACAAACGCGACGAGGGCGAGGTAAATCGCGCCGACTGTCGTCAACCGCGTCAAGATGGTGTTCAGGTATTCCGACGTGGCGCGGCCGGGACGAATGCCCGGCATGAAGCCGCCGTGCTTTCGCAGATTGTCGGCCACTTCTTCCACGTTGAAAATGATCGAGACGTAGAAGAACGTGAAGAAGATGATTAGCGAGAGAAAGATCAGTTCGTAGTACGGGTCGCTGGCGTGGAACGTCTGGAAAAACGTCCAGATCTTCGCCCACCACGTGTTCATGTTGTTTTGATCGGGTGGAAACGCCGCGAACAGACTCTGCGGCATCGACAACACCGATGAAGCGAAGATGACTGGAATCACGCCGCCCATGTTGAGCTTCAAAGGCATCGTGGTCTGCTGTCCGCCGACGAGCTGGCGGCCGACGTGCCGCTTCGCATAACTCACCGGAATCTTGCGCCGCGCTGCTTCGACAAACACGATAAAGGCAATGATGCCGATCAGCGCGATGATCATCACGATCACGCCGATGGTCTCCATCGTGTCGCCGCCTTTCACGCGATCCCACACCTGGGTCACGCCGCGCGGCAAACCGATGACGATACCCGCGAAGATCAGCAACGAGATGCCGTTGCCGATACCGCGTTCGGTGATCTGCTCGCCGAGCCACATGACGAAGATCGTTCCGGTCGTGAGCGTCAGGATCGTCGTGAACAGGAAACCCCAGGTGGGCGCGCCGACCCCATTGGCTTGCAGCCAGTGGGCCACGAACCAGGTCTGAACACCGGCGAGACCAACGGTCAGATAGCGCGTCCACTGGTTGATCTTCTGCCGGCCCATCTCGCCTTCTTCCTGAAGTTTTTTCAGGTTCGGCGAGACGACGGTCATGAGCTGAAGGATGATCGACGCCGTGATGTAGGGCGTCACACCGAGAGCGAAGACAGAGATCGTGCGAAAGTTTCCGCCGGAGAAGAGATCGAGCACGCCGAGCAGCGTGCCGGCGACGTCGCGCCAGACTTCATCGAGGCGCACCTTGTTGATGCCGGGCGTGCCGATGTGCGCGCCGAGGCGATAGACGGCGAGCAGTCCGAGAGTAAACAAAATGCGCCGGCGTAGATCCGGCACATTGAAAATATTGCGAACGGCTGCTAGAAACTTCTCCATACGACCTCCCGCCAGTGAGTGGAAAAGGGATTAAGAACCAATCTCCACCACTGCGCCACCAGCCTTCTCGATCTTTTCGCGCGCACTCTTCGTGAAACGGTGCGCTGAAACACGAAGCGCCTTGGAAACTTCGCCGTTTCCGAGCACTACAACATCATGTTTCGCCTTCTTAATCAAGCCGCGATCGTGCAGGACTTCCGGCGTGATCTCTTCGCCGGCGTTGAAGTGCTGATCGAGCGCCGCGAGACTGATCTCGAGCCAGCGCTTCTTGAAGATGTTCGTAAAGCCGCGTTTCGGCAGACGGCGATGCAGCGGCATCTGGCCGCCTTCAAAACCGATCTTGCGCGAATAACCCGAGCGGGACTTTTGTCCCTTCTCACCGCGTCCGGCGGTTTTACCCAAACCGGATCCTGGTCCACGGCCGACACGTTTCTTTTTATGAGTAGATCCCTTGGCGGGCTTTAGCGTGTTCAGACTGATAGGCATTTATTTTTACTCCACTATGCGCAGCAGGTGCGGCACTTTCGCCACCGCGCCGCGTGTCGCATCCGTGTCCGGCCGCTCAACGATCTGATTCAGTTTCGTCAGACCGAGACTACGCACGATCGTCTTGTGCGTTTTCGGCGCTGCGATAAAGCTACGGTAGTACTGGATACGAATCTTTTGCGAGTCGCCGTTGTTGTTTTGTCTGCGTGGCATAACTCTCCTTACATCTCCTCGACTTGTTTACCACGCAAGCGCGCCAGCTCGATCGGGTCCTTCATGCGCAGCAACGCATCGAATGTCGCTCGCACGACGTTGTGCGGATTCGTCGAACCCAGCACTTTCGTACGCACGTCGCGCACGCCCACCGCCTGCATCACAGCACGCACTGCGCCGCCCGCGATCACTCCCGTTCCTTCAGACGCCGGTTTGACGAGCACGCGACCCGCGCCGTACTGGCCAATCAACTGGTGCGGCAACGTGTTATTGATCAGCGGCACGCGAATCAGGTTCTTCTTCGCTGACTCGATGCCCTTCTTGATCGCGAGCGGCACTTCTCGCGCCTTGCCCGTGCCGAAACCAACGTGTCCACCTTCATCGCCGACCACGACCAGCGCCGCGAACGAAAGGTTCTTGCCGCCTTTGACGACCTTGGTCACACGATTGATGGAGATGACCTGATCTTTGAGGTCGAGCCCCTGCGCGGGAATGCGTACTTTGGGTTGTCTCATATTCTATTCTTTACTCTTCTTGCGTGACTTCTTCTCTGCCTTCTCTTCCGGCGCCGCTGCGGCTTGCGGCTCATCGCCGTTCGCCTCTTCCGCACGTACTTCGTGCTTGTTCAGGCCAGCTGCGCGGGCTGCATCCGTCAAAGCCTTGACGCGGCCGTGATAGAGATAACCACCGCGATCGAAAACGACGGAGTCGATCCCTTTCGCGAGCGCGCGTTCGGCAATTGCCTGACCGATACGCCGAGCGGCTTCGACGTTACCGCCGGTGCCGGTGCGCAGATCTTTCTCGGTCGACGAAGCGGAGACGATCGTCTGGCCGCGCTGATCGTCGATCAACTGCGCGTAGATATGGTTCAGGCTGCGATAGATCGCGAGCCGCGGCTTGGCGCCGTTTCCTTTGACTTTGCGTCGAATCCGCTCGTGAATCGCGGTCCGAATCTCTGCTCTGTTTGTGTTAGCCATCAGTTTATTTCCGATTGCCGATTGCCTATTGCCGATTGAAAACCCTGCTTCCAATTGGCAATCGGCAATCGCAAATTGGCAATTACT
>DASXXL010000680.1:0-9589 GCA_036503085.1 Pyrinomonadaceae bacterium
AAGCTGCGCAACATGAACGACATCCTGCAACAGAAACTCGTCCGCCGCGGCGTGCCGCTGAAAGCCTTCAGCTATAGCAACATCGAACCAGCCGCCGGCGGCACCGTCAGACAACGCGCACAGATCCAGGAAGGTATCCCGCAGGAGAAAGCGAAAGAAGTCGTGAAGTTCATCAAAGACAGCAAGGCCAAGGTGCAGGCGGCGATTCAAGGCGACGTTGTGCGCGTAACGGGGCGCGATCGCGACACCTTGCAGGACGTCATCGCCAAACTCAAAGACAAAGATTTCGGCATTCACATGCAGTTCACGAACTATCGCTCCAACTAAATGACTCTCTCCGGTCACACACTCGCCCTCGACGAAGAGGCGCGCATCTCCGCGCGACGCATCTTCAGTCTGATCGCGAACGAACTACAGCAGGTCGAGATCGAATTCGAGCGGCAGGCGCGTTCGAACGTGCAGGTGATTGCGTATCTCGGCGACTACCTGCGCAAGTCGGGCGGCAAGCGCGTGCGACCCGCGCTCACGATTCTCTCGAACTACGCGGTGGGCGGCGAAGGCAGTCGTTACAACTCGATTCGCATGGCGACGGTGATGGAGTTTCTGCACACCGCCACGCTTGTTCACGACGACATCATCGACAAAGCCGACACGCGCCGCAATCGTCCGACGGTAAACGCGCTTTACGGCAACGAGACCGCGGTGTTGATGGGCGATTGGCTTTACATGTCGGCGTTTGAAACGAGTCTCGCGGAAAGGTCGTTGCCGATACTCGACATTCTCACGAGCGTCACGCGCAAGATGACGGAAGGCGAGTTGTTGCAGTTGACGCTGTTGGGCCATGCCGATGTTTCGGAGGCGCAGTATCTTGATGTGTTGAAGCGCAAGACGGCGTATCTGTTCAGCGCGAGTTGCGAGATTGGTGGGATACTCGGCGGCGCCACGGAGCAACAGCAGACGGCGTTGCGTGAGTATGGGTTGAACCTGGGAACGGCGTTTCAGTTGATCGACGACTTGCTCGACTTCACGTCGACGGAAGACGCGTTAGGCAAAGCGTCGGGCGCGGATCTGTTGGGCGGGAAGGTGACGCTGCCGTTGATCTACTGGCGCGAGTCCGACCCGTCAGTGCTGGAAACGATTCGCCAGATCCTGAATGACGGCAGCTACGAAGCGATGACCCAACACGACCTGCTGGACGCGCTGCGCAGCACTAGCTCCCTCGAACGCGCCCGCGATCTCGCGGACGAATACGCGGAAAACGCGCGCGCGGCTCTCGAAATCCTTCCCGACAGCGAATACTGCGACTCCCTCCGCGCGCTCCCATCCTACGTCCTGAACCGCGACCGTTAACAAGAAATTTATTGTCTAAACGGACAAACGCCTCTAGAATTTGCCGCGATGGATAGGCCCAACGAAAACCTGCTGTCACGCTTAGAACAGAGCCTGCGCCAGTCGCGCGCGGCGCGTATGCACCTGGCGGCGCGGCTGCGTGAGCTCGAAGCCGAAGCGGATAGTGTTCGCGCGGAACTCGCAGAGATGGATACGTTGGCGAGTCAGACGGAGGCGGCGATTTATCGGCTTCTTTCATCCGTCTTGGCGTCCAGTAATCTTTCGCTCGGTTTACCTTCCGATGCAGAACTCGAAGCTGCAATGCATCAGTCGCAACCGAGAACGGCACGGATACAAACCCAGATTGAACGGCCGATACAAACAGCGATCGACCGGCGGCAACAGATTCCCACGGTGCGCAACAACGTCGAAGTGCTCAGCGATCGGTTCATGGATCGAACGATCCCGCAAGCCGTCACGCTCCTGCTGCGCGAAGAAGGTGGACCACTCCACGTCAACGAGATCTACAACCGCCTGCTCGAAGGCGGCTTTCGTTTCACCGGCCAAAACCCGACCATCAGCGTCGCCGTCTCCCTCAATCGCAACACGCGCTTTCGCAAAGTCGCCCCCGGCACCTTCGATCTCGTGATGCGCGACGCGTCGTCCAAGGCTTCCTGAAGCCGCGGATGAACACCGCCCCAACATAAAATGCGCGCGATAATTCTTTCCGCCGGTTACGGCACACGTCTTTGGCCACTCACCGAAGATCGCACCAAACCAGCGCTTCCGATTTTAGGCAAGCCGCTCGTCGGTTACGTCGCGGAGTACATCGCGAGCTACGGCTTCGATGACATCGTCGTCAACCTTCATCACCGGCCGGAGTCGGTTCGCGCGGCACTCGGCGACGGCAGCAAGTTTGGCGTGAAGCTTCACTACGTCGAAGAACCGGTGATCCTCGGCACGAGCGGCGCACTCGACAACACGCGCGAGTTTTTCGAACACGGAACCTTTCTCGCCATCAACGGCAAGATCATCACGGACATCGATCTCCGCGCCGCACTCGAAACACATCGCAAGACGAACGCGCTCGCGACGCTCGTGCTGTTGCGTAACGAGAAGCGCGAACGATTCAGCGTAGTCAACGTCGAAGAAGATCGCATCACCGGCTTCGGCGCAATGCCGGACGCAACCGGTGAAACAACGCCGCTCATGTTCACCGGTATTCAACTGCTGGAGCCGCGCATCTTCGACTACATCCCGCGCGGCGTGTTTTCACATTCGACGAGCGACGTTTATCCGCAAGCCATCGCCAACGGCGAAACAATCGCCGCTCATATCACTGCCGGTACATGGCGCGAGCTCTCAACCTTGAAACGTTACCTCGACATCAGCGTCGAGATGCTGAAAGAACGAAACGAGACTTACGTCGCCGGATCTAACTGCACGATCGCCAGCACCGCGACCGTCACAGATTCCGTTCTCTGGGACAACGTGACAGTGAGCGATAAGGCGCGAGTTCATCTATGTGTCGTGGGTGACGGCGTGCGTCTCGCCGAAGGAAAGGAGATTGAAAACGCGATAGTCGTGCGACGCGAACTAATCGAAGGCAAAGCAAAACCCGAAAAGGCGCCGCCCGGTGGCCACATTCACGGCGAAAACTTTATCGTTCCCTTGTGATACAATCCCCGGCCACATCAGGGTTTCGTCCGACTACATGAGCTCTGCAAAACAGGTGATTTCCAACGAATTTGAGTCTTCCGCAGCAGACCGACTGGCGAGGTTTATCGACCAGCAGGGAATAACCAGCCGCGAAGTAGTCGCCCTGACTCCGGACGCCTCGACCCGCAAGTATTACCGCATCGGTTGGAAAAAACGCACCGCGATCGCCGCTGTCTACGCTGAGCCGTTCGATCCGGAAGTTCAGCCGTATCTCGACGTGACGCGCCTGTTTCTGGCGTGCGATCTTCCGGTGCCCGAGATTTACACGGTTGACGGCGCAGCGGGTATCATCGTGCAGGAAGATCTCGGCGACCGGCAGTTGTTTCAGGTTTACGAAGACGAGTCGGAAGACAAGTGCGACGAATACAAGGAACAAGCCATCGCGCTGATCGCGAAGATTCAGAAGGCGACGCAAAAGGCTTACGAAATGGATTCGATCGCGAGCCGTCTCGCGTTCGACGAAGCGAAGCTCTCATGGGAGCTCGAATTCTTTTTCGAACATTACTTCGGCAGCCTGCGTCATGAGAAACTGCGCCATGCGGAAACAGCGGAGTTGAAAGCAGAGTTGAACGACATCGCCGCGGAACTGTCGGCCGCCCCGCGCGTTCTTTGTCATCGCGACTACCACGCGGCCAACCTGATGATCGACAGCAAGAACCGCATGCGCATCGTCGATCACCAGGACGCGCGCATGGGACCGGCCAGTTACGATCTCGTTTCGTTTCTGCTCGATCGCCAGCCGTGTTTGCCGACACTCGCTGAGTTGCGCGCGCATCGTTTGTTCTTTTTGGAACAGCGCCGTTTGCACGGACTGCCGGCGATCGATCCGGATGACTTCGCGCAGGAGTTTCGCCTGATGACGATTCAACGCGGCTTGAAAGCGACGGGCACGTTCTCGTGTCAGACCGCTGTCTTCGGGCGCGGCGCAGCTTACGAACGATTCATTGAACCAACGTTGCAGATCGTTTTGCAGGCCGCTGAATGGCTGGAACGCTTTCCCACCTTGCGCCGCATGATTAAGGAAAGACTTAACTAACTTGAGAACTCGATTTTGATGACCACGCAATCACTCGCACTCGCTTCGGACAAACACACCTACATCAACCAACTCGCAGCGCATGAAGGTCAGGAGGTAGTCCTGAAGGGCTGGCTCTACAACATGCGTTCGAGCGGCAAGATTTTGTTTCCGCAACTGCGCGACGGCACGGGTGTCGTGCAGTGCGTCGTCTTGAAGAACGCCGTCGATCCCGAACTGTGGGAAGCGTTCAAGGCCATGGGCCAGGAATCAGCGGTCGTGATCAAAGGCACGGTGCGCGCGGACAGTCGCGCGCCCAGCGGTTTCGAAGTCGACGTGAACGGCGGCGAAGTTTTGCAGCAGGTCCACGACTATCCGATCACGCCCAAAGATCACGGCACGGAATTTCTCATGGACCACCGGCATCTGTGGCTGCGTTCGCGCCGGCAACACGCGGTGCTGAAAGTGCGGCACACGGTGGTGCAGGCGGTGAGAAACTTCCTCGACAACGACGGCTTCACGCTCATGGACTCGCCGATCTTCACGCCGGCGGCGTGTGAAGGCACGTCGACGCTCTTCGAATGCGATTACTTTGAAGGTGAAAAGGCTTACCTGACGCAGTCGGGTCAACTCTACAACGAAGCCACGGCCGCGGCGTTTGGCAAAGTCTACTGTTTTGGGCCGACGTTTCGCGCTGAGAAGTCGAAGACGCGACGCCACTTGACTGAGTTCTGGATGGTTGAGCCCGAGATGGCTTACGCGACGCTCGAAGACGTGATGAGTCTTGCGGAGCGGATGCTGTCGTACATCGCGGCGCGCGTGCTGGAAGATAGAAAAGAAGAGTTGAAGGTTTTGGAACGCGACACGAGCAAGCTCGAAGCGATCGTCGCGCCGTTTCCGCGGGTCCATTACGACGATGCGGTGAAGATGCTTGTCGAAGGATTCGAAAAAGGCGAGCTTGAAACGAAGTTTGAGTGGGGCGGCGATTTCGGTGCGCCGGACGAGACGTACATTTCGAGCCAGTTCGAAAAGCCGGTGATGGTCCACCATTATCCCGCGGAGGTGAAAGCGTTTTACATGGCGCGCGATCCGGAGCGTTCGGAGTTGGCGTTGGGAGTCGACGTGCTTGCGCCGGAGGGTTATGGTGAAGTCATCGGCGGCGGCGAACGCGCCACGTCGCTCAAGTTCTTGAAGGAACAGATCGCGCTTCACGAGTTACCGCAGGAAGCGTTCGAATGGTATCTCGACTTGCGGCGCTACGGCAGCGTCCCGCACGGCGGTTTCGGGATGGGCATTGAACGCTGCACGGCGTGGATGTGCGGCATCGAGCACATTCGCGAGACGATTCCGTTTCCGCGAATGATTTACCGCATCCGGCCATAACGCACATAGTCAAGGAGGGTCAATGCAGATCGATCAAGACTCGCAAGGGCACGGCAGAGGTTATCAATATCAGATCCTGCATCAACCGTCGTTCTCGCTCGCGGTGTTGCAGCTTCAGGCTGAGCAATCGATCCAGGCGGAATCGGGCGCGATGGTGTCGATGTCGGCGAACATCGAACTGCAATCGCAGATGAAAGGCGGACTGTTTGGCGCGCTCAAACGTGCGGCCGGCGGCGAGTCGGCGTTCATCTCGACGTTTACGGCGCGCGGTGGTCCAGGTGAAGTGACACTCGCGCCTGGCGCGCCCGGCGATATCGCCGCGATCGAGCTCAGCGGAAATCCATTCTTCGTGCAATCGAGTTCATATCTCGCGGGCGATGCGAGCCTAACTGTCGATACGAAGTGGGGCGGCGCGAAGAGTTTCTTCTCGGGAGAGGGATTGTTCGTACTGCTGATCCAAGGTCAGGGACTGTTGCTTGTGTCGTCGTTCGGCGCGATACATCGCAAGCGGCTGCAAGCCGGCGAGCGTTACGTTGTCGATACCGGCCATCTCGTCGCGTGGGAAGGAACGACGCAGTACACCTTGCGCAAAGCCGCGTCGGGATTCTTTCGCAGTATGATGAGTGGCGAGGGGATCGTCGCCGAGTTTACGGGTCCCGGCGAACTGCTGATTCAAACGCGCAACCTCGCGGCGCTGGCCGGCCTGTTGCGGCCGTTCTTTCCGAGTCAAAGCGGCGGCGGTGGCGGCGGGTTCAATATGGATTTTGGTTAGGAGTCTCTGTGCCTCGGTGGCTCTGTGGTTTACTTACTCCGAAGACAATTTAAACACAGAGGCACAGAGACACAGAGTGTTTCGCATGAGCAGCGAACAGAAAAAAGCAGTAGCAGTTCTCGGTGTGCCGCTCGGCTACGGCGCAAGCATGGCCGGGGTGGACATTGGACCGGCGGCGCTGCGTGTGGCGCGTTTGACGCAACGCATCGCGCGGCTCGGCTATTCCGTGCGCGATCTCGGCGACATGCGTCTCGAGCGGCCTCAAGTTATTCCTGAAGAGGGCGCGAAACTGAAGTACGTGCGCGAGATCAGCAACGCGTGCGAACAACTCGCAACTGAAGTTGAAGCGATACTTGAAGCGGACGAGTTTCCGATCGTTCTCGGCGGCGATCATTCGATCGCGATCGGATCTTTTGCGGGCGTGGCCGCTCACTATCGCAAGCAGCACGAAACTCTCGGCCTCATCTGGTTCGACGCCCACGCAGACATAAACACACCGGAAACAACTCCGTCCGGAAACATTCACGGTATGCCTCTGGCCGCTTTGCTCGGCTATGGCGCGCCGGAACTCACTCACGTCGCTGGTTTCTCGCCGAAGATCGATCCGGCGCTCATCGCTCACGTCGGCGCGCGCGACATCGATGTTGGCGAAAGAGAACTGATCAAAAAACTCGGTATCCGGTTCTTCACGATGCGCGAGATCGACGAACGCGGCATGCGCGCGTGCATGGACGACGCCATCGCGATCGCTTCGCAGGGCACGGCGGGTTACGGAGTGACGTTTGACATCGACGTGCTCGATCCCGGCGACGCGCCCGGTTCGGGCACACTCGTTCGCGGTGGACTCACGTATCGCGAGGCGCATCTCGCGATGGAAAAGATCGCCGAGCACGGCGGCATGCGTTCGCTCGAACTCGTCGAGATAAATACGGCGTTGGACATTAACAACAGAACGGCCGAGTTGGGTGTCGAACTGATCCTGTCGGCTTTGGGAAAAACCATTCTATAAAGGTGGACCAGGAAGAGTGCCAAAAAAGCTTCGCGTCGGCGTGATCTTCGGCGGCCGCTCGGGTGAACACGAAGTTTCCATTCGCTCGGCGCGAGCGATCATCGAGAGTATCGATCGGAAAAAGTTTGATGTGGTTCCGATCGCGATCACGAAAGAAGGGAAGTGGCTGCCGCCCGCAAACTCGGCCCAACTGCTCCCGGCCAGCGTTCAACCGCTGCTGGCTTCTTCGGCAACAACCGGCGACGTCGCGTTACTCGGCGATCCTTCACACAAGGGTCTCATCTCGCTCAACGGCAACTCACAGCCAACCGTCGCAGAAAAACTCGATGTCGTGTTTCCCGCGCTTCACGGGACGTACGGTGAAGACGGTACACTTCAAGGATTACTTGAGATGGCCGACGTGCCTTATGTCGGCTGCGGTGTGCTTGCTTCTTCGTGCGGCATGGACAAGGTGACGATGAAGTCGTTGTTCGTCGAAGCGGGTTTGCCGATCTGCAAGCACGTTTGGTTTCTACGTTCGCAGTGGCGCCGGGACCCAGCGAAAATCATCCGTACAGTCATCCGTGAAATCCACTTCCCCTGCTTCGTTAAGCCCGCGAACCTCGGCTCGTCAGTTGGTGTCTCGCGTGCGACAGACAAACAATCGTTGACGAAGGCAATCGATCTCGCGGCGGAATACGATCGCAAGATCATCGTTGAAGAAGAAGTCGTCGCGCGTGAGATTGAATGCGCAGTGTTGGGTAATGACGAGCCGAAAGCGAGTTTGCCTGGCGAGTACGTGATTTACGACGAAGCCGCGCGCTTTCTCGATTACACGGAGAAGTACTCGAGCACTGGTAACGTTAACTTCGTAGTGCCGGCGCCGCTGACGAAAGCGATGACGACGCGTATTCAGAAGATGGCGATCCGCGCGTTTCAATCGGTCGACGGCTCGGGACTCGCACGCGTGGATTTCTTTGTCAAACGCGACGGTGGTGACGTGATTATCAACGAGCTGAATACGATGCCCGGCCTGACTGAGGTGTCAGGTTATCCGAAGATGTGGGAAGCGTCGGGTTTGCCGTTTGCGCGTTTGCTCGAAACATTGATCGATCTCGCCTTCGAGCGTCATCGCGACAAGGCGTTGACGAAGACTTCAAGATAGGAGTCACAAAAAGGCACAAGAGACACAAAGGATCTTCCTGTGTGCTTCTTGTGCCTTTTTGTGACTCACTTCTTCGGCGCGCGATAGCCTTTGCGCGTGCGCACGGTCAAATCCTCACGACTCAGTTTCACTTCCAGCTTGCGCCATTTACCGTCGCGCGCTGTGTTCACCGGTCGGTAAGCAATCGTGTACTGCTGGCCCAACTCATTAGCAATACCCGCAAACGCGTCGCGCAACGCCGGCCCACCTGCCGTTGAGACAAAGCGGCCGCCAGTTTTATCCGCGAAACCTTTCAACGTCGGCGCGCCCTGATTTCGTGCTGAACCGCCGACCTCGAGCGCCGACATGTCCACCGCGTAAATGCTGGCGCCCACGGCGAGCGCACTCTCCACCGCCTTCTCCGCCGAAGCTTTGCTGAACGTGTCCATGCCGTCTGAAAGAATCACGATCGCTTTGCGATGCTCGGGACGATCGGCGAGCGTGCGCGCGGCCTCCACGATCGCGTCGTTGAGCGTTGTCATTCCTTTTGCATGAATGGCGTAAGCGACCGGCGCGAGATCGCGTCCACCGGAAAATTCCTGCACGCGCTCCACCTTCGAGTCGAAACGATAAACCGCAGCGACGTCCTCGTCGCGCAGACCATCGAGAAATCTGATCGCCGCCGAGCGAGCGAGAGTGAAGCGCTCTTCCATGCTGCCTGAACTGTCGAGCAACACGACCGCCGCATAAGGTGATTCTTGAAGTGCGAAGCTCGCGATCATCTCAGGCTTCACTTCAACTCCGTCTTCGTAGACTTTGAAGTCGGAAGCTTTCAAGCCTTTGACGTATTGGCCGGACTTATCGGTGACGGTGACGTTCAGCACGACGTTGTCGGTGTTCGTGCGAATTACGTCGTCCTGGGCGAGCGCAGTTACAGCGGTGATGAATAGCAGCGCAACAAGGAAAGGAAAACGTTTCTGCATGGAATTAAGGATGAACGTCGAAGGCGCGCAGCAGTTTGATGAGCTCGAGTAAAACGTTAGCGTTGCCGATCACTGACGCTGAGACGACCTGCCGTGGCGTATTCTGCACCGCCTTCGACAACGACTCCGCGCTCTCGGCGATCTGCTTTACTGCGCCGTTGATGTCTGAAGGTCGATCGGTAATCTTGATTTCTTCATCCTCACCGCCGGCTTCGCCGCGAATCTTCTTCGTCAACTTTTCGAGCCGCTCGATCTT
>DASXXL010000681.1:0-3403 GCA_036503085.1 Pyrinomonadaceae bacterium
CTGAACCGGCGTGTGAAGATGCGCGAGCCGTTTCGCCCGTTTGCGCCCGCGGTTTTACTCGAGGAAGCACCGAAGTGGTTCGAGTTCGGCGGCACGTCGCCCGAGAGCCAGTTTATGTTGCGCGTTTGTGAAGTGAAGCGCGAACGAAGAGACGAAGTGCCGGCGGTCGTACACGTCGACGGCACCGGACGCTTGCAAACCTTGACGCCGGAAACGAACGGCAGGTTCTACGACTTAGTGAAGCGCTTTCACGAACGCACGGGAGTTCCGATCCTGCTGAACACATCGTTCAATCGCATGGGCCAACCGATCGTCGAGACGCCGAGCGACGCAATCGAATGCCTGCTGAGTTCCGGTCTTGATTGTTGCGTTTTTGCCGATAGAATCGTTTTCAAAACCGAAAAGTAAATGCTCGAATCAACGGCAGCCAGGTACCACGTCTTCACCGTCCGGAATTTTCTGGACGCGCAAACGTGCCGCGATCTGATTGACGAAGCGCGTTCCGCGCCGACTACGCGCGCGCCCGTCTACATTCGCGGTTCTGACGAAACGGTTCACGAAACCGTGCGCAAGACCACGAGCTTTCATCCTTCCGATGACACCGTCGCGCAAATTCACGAGCGTTTGCTGACCCAAAAATCTGCGCTCGAACAGCATTTCGGCCAATCGCTGACGGACTGCGAACAGCCGCAGTTTCTGCGTTACGAACCGGGCGACTTTTTCGTACGGCATCAGGACGGCAACACCGAACAACTCGAGTTCGATCACTTGCGGATTCGCCGCATCTCCGTGATCGTTTTTCTCAATGATTACGCGCCCGATCCGCAGGACAATTGCTACAGCGGCGGCGCGCTGAACCTCTACGACAAAGACAACCTCCCGCCGGATGGTCCTGGGCCATCTCCGCTGTTTGGTGAGACGGGCCTGCTCGTCGCCTTCACCGCGGAGACGATGCATGAAGTTGCGCCGGTAATCAGCGGCGAACGTTTCACGATCATTACCTGGTTCAGGTGAAGACGACTCAATCCAGTATTTCAACTGCGAACGTTCCTAACTGGGAGCGCAGGCGTCTCGCCTGCAACGTACGACAGCGCCCTAATCGCAGCCTTGCAGGCGAGACGCCTGCGGTCCCAGGCACGCGCGTTTGATTTTTGTTGACATGGGCCGTGGATAGCATTACGCTGCGCCGGTTCCCTCGTTAACCGAAACCATCTGCCGCAACGGCGCATCCCGTTGCTGGCTCTCACTTGAAATTTCCACCGCTTCACGTTCACGGGAGATAATTCATGAAACCAGCCGCCGTCATCGAACAACGCTCAAAAGGTAAACCTTCTATTCGTCCGGAGATCAGACCGGAGATTCAGCCGGAGATCGCACCCGAGATTCGACCGGAAATTCGTCCTGAGATCCGTCCCGAGATCCGGCCGGAGATAAGGCCCGAGGTCCAACCGGAAATCGCGCCGGAAGTGCGACCGTCGTACCGGCCCGAAATTCGCCCCGAGATCCAACCGGAAATCGCGCCTGAGAAAGCGCCGCGCCCCATCCCCGAGATCGCGCCGGAAAGAACGCCGCGGCCGGAAATCGCGCCGGAGAAAGCCCCACGTCCGATTCCCGAGATCGCCCCGGAAAGAACGCCGCGGCCGGAAATCGCGCCGGAGAAGCCAAAGAAGAATTACTAACGCGCCTCATCAACGCGCTGAACTTTGAGCAGCGGGATGGTCCACGCCCGGATGCGCGGGTTTGGACCACGTTCCGCAGGTCTGTTCGAAAGTTCGAAAGTTACTGGCCATGAGCACAGATGTATCCAAACCTGTCGCACTCGTCAGCATGCCGACGCTTTCGGCGCGCTTTCCGTCGTTTCAACTCGCACTGCTGAAACCAACGCTCGAGCGCGCCGGCATTCCCGTGCAAACGTTTTCGCTTTTCATGTACTTCGGAACCCACATCGGCTGGCGCCTCAATGAAGCGCTCGCGGACGTCTATCCGTGCATGGTGGGTGAGTGGATTTGGACCAGGGCCGCGTTTGGCGATTTTGCCGACGACGAGGAATATCTCCGGATCTATCGCGGGAATCTGGAGTCGATTGCGAGCGACGCGGGTTGTTCGGTCGCCGATCTGCGCGACATCCGCGAAAAGCTCGCGCCCGCGTTCATCGACTTCTGTCTCGACAGTGTCGACTGGACTCGCTTCGGATTGATCGGTTTCTCCGTCGTGTTTCAACAAACTCTCGCGAGCGTCGCGCTCGCGCGCGCACTCAAACAACGCCATCCTGAAATCCCGATCATCTTCGGCGGCGCGACTTTCGAAGACGACATCGCTGAAGAGATCATGAAAGGCTGTCCGCAAGTCGATTACGTTTTTTGTGGCGATGCTGATGAACTGTTGCCGGAAACGATCAGGCGCATATACAGCAAAGAATCTTTTCGAGGAATGCCGGGTTTGATGTGGCGTGACAACGACGCAATTGTCTACGCGGGTCGCGCGCCGAACCTGAAGGACATGAACAAAACGCCCGTGCCGGATTTCGATGAGTACTTCTACGCGCGCAGGGAAGGTGGTTACGGCAAGCACGATAGCGCGCAGGAAGTGCTGCTGCCGATTGAGACCGCGCGCGGTTGCTGGTGGGGAGTGAAGAACCATTGCACGTTCTGCGGCTTGAATCGCGCGGGCATGGAGTTCCGGGCCAAGAACGTCGACAACGTTATTCAGCAGCTCGACGATCTCTCGCGCCGCTACGGCATCCTCGACTTCAATGCGATCGACAACATCATCGCGCCCGAGTATATCGAGAAACTCTTCGGCCAGCTCGGCGAGGCCAACACGGACATTCGTTTGCACTACGAAGTGCGGCCCAGTCTCAGCCGCGCGCAGCTCAAGCAGATGCGCAAGGGTGGGCTGTTTTCGATTCAGCCGGGCGTAGAGAGTTTGTCGACGCATATTCTTAAACTCATGCGCAAGCACACGACCGGCATGCGCAATCTCGAGCTGATCAAGTGGTCCACCTACTACGGCATAAACAATCTCTACAACATTCTGCTGCGCTTTCCGGGCGAGACGGCGGAAGATTACCGGACGCAGTGTGAAGTCATTTCGCAGATTCATCATTTCCAGGCGCCGTGGGCGATCGCGAAGGCGCGTGCGGATCGTGGCTCGCCGATGTACTCGGAGCCTGAGACGCAGTCGGTCACGCGGCTCGTGCCGTCGCCGTGTTACGACTACCTGTTCCCGAAAGATCGTTTTGACCTGAATCGTGTTTCGTATTACTTCGAGCACGAGATGGGCAACACGGTCGGGGATCGCGGTTACGATGAGATCTTCGCGGCCGTTGACGCATGGCAGGATCGCTGGAAGCAGCGGCCGCGGCCGTACCTGCGGTATCGAAAAGCGTGGGCCACGATCCTGA
>DASXXL010000682.1:0-11603 GCA_036503085.1 Pyrinomonadaceae bacterium
GAGTCTGCGTGGCGTGATCACTGTGGAGAATGGAACCGCGCCGCCAAACACGCGCTTCTTTGTGCGGATAACAAAAGCCGGCGAGAACAATTCAAACATCCGGCCGCCGCAGGTTGATGCACGCGGCCATTTCCTGATCGAAGGTTTGCCGGCAGGTGTCTATGACGTATCGGCCTCGATGACGGGCGCGGCCGGCAGGCTGAAACCCGTAAAGCAAAGCGTCACTCTTATTGATGGCGTTGTCACAGACGTTGAATTGACGATCGATCTGACTCCGGCCCCGTAAACAAATCATGTCTGTGCAAATTACTCAGACGCTTTTGATTCTGACGTTGTGCTGCATTTGTGTCTCAGCGCAGACGAGCACTTCGAACTCTGCTGCGACGCCGGCGAATACCAGCGACTCGACCGTCGGCAGCATCACCGGTTCAGTCGTTAATGAAAGCGGGCAGCCGCTTGCGGGTGTGCAGGTTTCCGTGCGCCGCCTGAATTTCGCGGGCGGCCCGCGCAACTCCTCGACCGACTCAGAAGGAACGTTTCGGGTTAACGGTTTAAGTTCAGGACTCTACGTCGTTACCGCAGCCGCTCCGGGTTATGTACAAGCAGCGTCCGATCCGGGTCAGACTGCTACCCATTACCGCATCGGCGACAACGTCCGGCTGGAGCTCATCCGTGGCGGAGTGATCACGGGCTCGGTTACGAATGCTGCCGGTGAGCCGCTGATCGCGATAACGGTGCAGGCGTGGATGGTGCGAGACACGAAAGGTCGCACCGCGAAGATCCCGTACACGTTTTATATGCAGCAGGCGACCGACGACCGCGGCATTTATCGTCTCTTCGGACTCATGCCGGGAACGTACGTCGTGAGTACCGGTGGAAACGGGTTTGCACAAGGCTATCAATTTAATCCCTACGCTGCTGACACGCCGACCTACGCGCCTTCTTCGACGCGCGACGGCGCAGCGGAAATCAGCGTGCGCGCCGGTGAAGAAAGTACAGCCGACATTCGTTATCGCGGCGAACAAGGACACGCGGTCAGCGGCTCGGTGAAACTCACCGCCGCGACCGGAGCCTCAGTTACCCTGTCGTCCGCGACCGGCGCGTTCATGTCATTCGGTGGCGCGTTTTTACAAGCCGGAAATCGCACGTTCGAGTTCACCGGCCTGGCGGATGGTGATTACGTGCTCATCGCGCGTGAAGTGGTCGCCGGCTCGGCGCCGTTGCCTTCGGAGTTAATGATGTCAGACCCGTTGCGCGTCACCATCAAAGGCGCTGATGTGAGCGGCCTCGAGTTAACAACCAGGCCACTCGCCTCGCTGTCGGGCCGCATCGTGCTCGACGCAACGAAACCGCCGGAATGTGAAGGCAAACGCAGCCCGTTGTTTTCCGAAATGAACGTGACCGTGCTCCGTCCCCAGAAGGACACGGACAACGATTTGGTTGCTTCCTACCCGACCACGAACTCCGCTTCGCCCGATGAAAAAGGAAGCTTTGCGATTCGCGGCCTGATGCCGGGCCGGTACATCCCGCAACCACAGTTCTACGGGCGTTACTGGTATGTGAATTCGATGACGAGCGCCGGCCCGCCGAAGATCGACGCGGCAGCAAATTGGTCGATGCTGAAAGCGGGTCAAAAAACCGACGTCACGATCACGCTGACGGAAGGCGCGGCGTCGATTCGCGGAAAAGTCAGTGCGGGAAACGGCGTCGCGATTCCGCCGTCGCTCGGCATTTATTTAGTGCCCGCTGAACGCGAAAAAAGCGCCGACGTGCTGCGTTACTTCATGGCGCCCGTCGAAGCAGACGGCACGTTTTCCTTCAACAATCTGCCG
Organism: Pyrinomonadaceae bacterium; assembly: GCA_036503085.1. Taxonomy (GTDB): domain Bacteria; phylum Acidobacteriota; class Blastocatellia; order Pyrinomonadales; family Pyrinomonadaceae; genus PSRF01. The sequence continues at coordinate 1,833 of DASXXL010000682.1, forward strand.
CCGGGCCGTTACGTCGTGTTCACGCAAACCATTGATGCCGACACCAACACACTCGCCAAGCTGCGACTGCCCGAAGCCGCCGACATGCGCGCGAAACTGCGACGCGCCGCCGAAGCACAGAAGACTAATCTCGATTTGAAGCCCTGCCAAAATCTCACGAACTATTCGCTACCGGTGAAGTAAATACGTCGGATAAGTCCTATCAGACCTGTCGGACGCATTCGGGTTGACGCTGTGCAAGATCGCTTGCTAGACTTCAACTACTTACCAACTAGGGCTTCCGACGCAACCCGCGTCACTCGTTTTAATTCCCCAAGCCTGCGCGTGCGGCGCAGTCTGATATTTCAAATTCGATGGAGGTGCATGGTGGGCTTCAAAGTCGGCCAGAAAGTCGTTTACCCGAATCATGGAATCGGGACCATCGAGCAAATAGAACAGAAGCAGATAGGCGCTACTCTCCTTCCTTTCTATACGCTTCGTCTTGCTGCTAACAACTCCCTGGTCTTAGTTCCGGTTTCCAATGCTTCAGAAGTTGGCCTGCGCGCCCCAATCTCATCGGGTGAGTGTGACATGCTGTTCAAGGCATTGGCAGATGATTTTTCCTCCCCGGCGAATGATTGGAAGGATCGCTTCAAGGAATTCTCAGACAAAATGCGCACCGGCGACATTTTTGAAGTCGCCGAGGTGCTCAAACACCTGACTTATCTGAGCAATATCAAACCGCTTTCTTTTCGCGAGCAGCGGATGCTCGAACGTTCACGTTATCTGGTGGTCTCCGAACTGGCGGCGGTCTGCCGTCAACCCGAGTGCAATATCGAACCTCGCGTCGATCAGGCGCTCGCTCGCGCTCGTGCCAAACACGAGCGGCGCCCAGTCCGATCCCGTGCAGCGGGTGCTGCTGCGGGCCATTAGTTAACTGCCAGCCAGTTATTGTTTTTTCTTTCTAAAGTCGCTCCCGGCTTGAGCTACAGGTCTGCGCGGTCGTGAAGCGTTAGCCTTCGTGCTATCATTCCTGCCCACCTACTCAAGAATGGACGAACTACCAAGTAACTGGCTGGGTTTCCTGTTCGCGGAAGGCGAAGCAGCCGTTTCTCACGCCACTCTCGGATCAAGCGTTATAAAACTTCTGGCCGTGCTGCTGCTCGTCGCGGCGAACGGGTTCTTTGTGGCCGCCGAGTTTGCCCTTGTCGGCGTGCGTTCGTCGCGTATCGAGACGCTGGCGGCATCCGGCAGCCGCAGCGCCAAACGCCTGCTAAACCTGCTGGAAAACCTCAACGCATATCTTTCCGCGTCCCAGCTCGGAATTACACTCGCATCCCTCGCGCTCGGCTGGCTCGGAGAACCCGCGATCGCGCGACTGCTCGAAGGTCCTTTGTCCGGACTCCCCGATACCTGGCGACATTCGATCGCTTTTCTGATCGGGTTCTCGATTATAACTTCGCTGCATATCGTCCTCGGCGAGCAGGCGCCGAAGTTGATGGGGCTTGCGCTCGCGGAACGAATCGCGTTGTGGATCGCGTTGCCGATGGAGCTGTTCTACAAGGTTTTCAGTTTGCCGATTCGCGCGCTCGATTGGGCAAGCGTTCGCACCGTGCAACTGATCGGAATTAAGGCCACGGCCGAACACGCGTCGACTTACACGGAAGACGAACTACGCCGTCTCGTCGACATCTCGCGTGAGAAGGGACATTTGCGCGCCGAAGAACGCCGCTTGATTCATCGCGTGTTTGAATTTTCCGACACAGTGGTGCGCGAGGCGATGGTGCCGCGCACGGAAATGGCCGCGATTCCCGCCACGTGCTCGCTCGCAGAGATCACGAAGGCGTTTGACCAGCATCGCTATTCGCGTTTGCCTGTTTATCGCGAGTCGTTCGACGACGTGATCGGGTTCATTCATAGTAAAGACGTAATGCCGTACCTGCTGCATCCCGAAAAGTTTCGGCTGGAGGACGTGCTGCAACCGCCGCTTTACGTTGTGGACACAGCGCGGCTCGAGCACGTGCTGCGGCAGATGCAAAAGGCGAAGATGCATTTTGGTTTCGTAGTCGACGAACACGGCGGTCTCGAAGGAATCATCACGCTCGAAGATCTGCTCGAAGAGATCGTCGGCGACATTTCCGATGAGCACGACGAAGAGGTCAACGAGCAGATCATCGAGATCGATCAGTCGACTTACGTGCTCGACGGTGGTTTGGCCGTGCGCGATCTCAATCGGCGCTTGAAAACTGCGGTGCCGGAATCAGAGTCGTATACGACCGTCGGCGGTTTTCTGATGACCGAAGCGGGGCACGTGCTCAAGCCGGGTGAGGTCGTGACGTAAGACGGCCTGGTTTTTCACGTCGAGCGCGTTGAGAAGCGCCGCGTGATGCGCGTCAGGATGGAGATACTGGCAACAAACGGAGAAGGGGAAGCAAAGGATGAGCTGGATCGAGCACGTTCTAGCGCGTGAAATACTCGACTCGCGCGGCAATCCGACAGTCGAAGCGGAAGTCGTTTTAGAGGATGGCGAGATCGGCCGCGCGGCCGTGCCTTCGGGCGCTTCCACGGGTGAACACGAAGCGGTCGAGCTGCGCGACGGCGATGAGAGTCGTTACAACGGCAAAGGCGTGCTGAAAGCGGTGCAGAACGTCAACGAGATCATCGCGCCGGCGCTCGAAGGTTTCGACGCACTCGATCAAGCGGAAGTCGATCGCGCATTGCTCGACCTCGACGGCACCAAGACGAAATCACGGCTCGGCGCGAACGCTTTGCTGGCCGTTTCACTTGCGACCGCGCGCGCCGCGGCGTTGTCGGTCGACTTGCCGCTCTATCGTTATCTCGGTGGGCCAAACTCGCGCACGCTGCCGGTGCCGATGATGAACATCATCAACGGCGGCGCACACGCTGATAACAACGTAGATTTTCAGGAGTTCATGATCGTTCCCGTCGGCGCGCCGAATTTCAGCGAAGCGTTGCGCATGGGCGCGGAGATCTTTCACGCGTTGAAGTCAGTGCTGAAGAAGAAAGGTTACGCGACGAGTGTCGGCGACGAGGGCGGCTTCGCGCCGAACCTGCGTTCGAATGAAGAAGCGGTGGAGACGATTCTCGAATCGATTGGCAACGCGGGTTACGCGGCGGGAAGTGATTGTTTGCTCGCGCTCGATCCGGCAGCGAGCGAGTTTTTCGACAACGGCGCGTATGTCTTTAAGAAGAGCGACAAGCGCCGCTTGAGCAGCGAAGCAATGGTCGAGTATTGGCAGAGTTGGTGCGACCAGTACCCGATAATCTCGATCGAAGATGGCATGGCGGAAAACGATTGGGACGGCTGGAAGCTACTGACAGACGAACTCGGCAATCGCGTGCAACTCGTCGGCGACGATCTCTTCGTGACCAATACGGAGTTTCTGCAAAAGGGAATCGATCTCGGTGTCGCCAACTCGATACTGATCAAGGTCAACCAGATCGGCACGCTCACTGAAACACTCGACTGCATCGAGCTCGCGCAGAGAAACAAACGCACTGCGATCATCTCGCATCGTTCCGGCGAAACTGAAGATCCGTTTATCGCGGACCTCGCGGTCGCGACCAACGCCGGCCAAATCAAAACCGGCTCGCTGTCGCGCACGGATCGGATCGCGAAATACAACCAGTTACTGCGCATCGAAGAAGACTTGCGCGGCGCCTCACGCTATCCCGGTAAACGCGCGTTCAATCAGATCGAGGTGCGGTTTGAATAAGAAACGCGGTCCGCTCGCGCTGATCATCATTGATGGCTGGGGTTATTCACCGGCGCGCGAAGGCAACGCCATCGCGCTGGCTGCGACGCCTTTTTACGATGAGCTCTGTGAAAAGTATCCGCGGACGCTATTGGAAGCGCACGGTTCGCGCGTCGGTCTGCCCGCGGGGGTGATGGGCAATTCCGAAGTGGGCCATTTGAACATCGGTTCGGGTCGTGTGATTCGCATGGATGTGTCGCTTGTGGATCACGAGATCGAGACCGGCGAGTTTTTCGAAAACAAAGTGCTGCGGAGCGCAATCGAACGCGCGCGCGATCGCGGCAAAGCGCTGCACTTGATGGGGCTGTGTTCTGACGGCCAGGTGCACTCATCCTTGACGCATCTCTACGCGCTGTTGCAGCTCGCGAAAAAACTCGAGATGCCGCGCGTTTATGTTCACTGTTTTCTCGACGGCCGCGACACGCCGCCGTCATCGGCAACGCACTATCTCGCGACGTTGCAGCAGAAACTGGAAGCGATCGGCGTCGGCCAGATCGCCACGGTTGTTGGACGTTACTACGCGATGGACCGCGACAAACGTTGGGAGCGCACCAAGCGCGCGTACGATCTGTTGGTCCACGGTGTCGGCGAAGTCGCGAAAGATCCGATTGCGGCGGTGAACGGGTCGTACCAACGCGGCGTGACCGATGAGTTCGTCGAACCGATCGTGATCGTGGACGAGACCGCCACGCCCATCGCGACGATCAAAGACGACGACAGCGTAATCTTCTTCAACTTCCGTCCGGATCGCGCGCGGCAGCTAACGCGCGCGCTCGCCGTGCCGGGCTTCAACGAGTTTGACGTTTCCGATCGCCCGCGCCTCGATTACGTTTGCTTCACGCTTTACGACCAGACGTTCGATCTGCCGATCGCGTTTCCGCCGCGCCATCACAAAAACGTGCTCGCCGAAGTCTGGGCGAAAGTTTGCACGCATAACTACCGCCTCGCCGAAACCGAGAAGTACGCACACGTGACTTACTTTTTCAACGGCGGCGTTGAAAAGGAATTCGAGTGTGAGCGGCGGCTGCTCGTGCCGTCACCGAAGATCGCCACTTACGATCTGCAGCCCGAGATGTCGGCGTTCAAAGTCACCGACAAAGTGCTGCGCGGCATCGATGAAGGCGAGGCGGACGTTTTCGTCGTCAACTTCGCGAATCCTGATATGGTGGGCCACACCGGCAAACTCGATAAGACCATCGAAGCCTGCCAGTACGTCGACTCATGTCTCGGCTGGATCACGAAACGCATTCGCGAAGCGCGCGGCACGACGATCATCACCGCCGATCACGGCAACGCCGAACAGATGATTGATCTACTCACCGGAAACCCGCACACCGCGCACACGACCAATCCCGTTCCGTTTCATCTGATCGACGACGACTACACGGGCACGAAGTTGCGCGAAGGCGGCGCGCTCGAAGACGTCGCGCCGACGATGCTCGCGTTGCTGGGTCTCGAAAAACCTGTTGAGATGACCGGACGAGATTTGCGGGAGAGCTAGTTTTACGTGGCCTTCGATCCGCGCAACATCCTCGTCATCGATTTTGGTCAGCTCGGCGACGTCGTGTTGAGCCTACCCGCGTTGCGCGCGATTCGTGAACGCTTCCCACGCGCGAAGATCACCGTCGCGATCGGAAAGCCCGGCGGCGAGATCGTCAAACTCTCCGGCTACGCCAACGACGTGCTGGAAGTCGATCGCGTCGGCTTGCGCGACGGAAACAAGCTGGTTTCGATCGGGCGCATCATCAAATTTGTCGGCGATGTTCGAAGACAGAAGTACGACTTCGTCATCGATCTACACAGTCTTTCTGAAACCAACCTGCTTGGTTTTCTGTCTGGCGCGCCGCGACGGCTTTACGCGCGCCGGCCCGGACGCTCGATCGACATCCTCGCTAACTTCGAACCGCGCCCGCAGCGAGAAGCAAGAACTGCACACGCCGTCGATCGTTATCTCGACGTCATCAAGCCGCTCGGGATCGAGAACCCGATGCGCACTCCCACACTCAAAACCGCCGCCGCCGAAAACGCCGCGGTCGAAGCTTTACTCAAAAAAGAAAAAGCCAACTCGGGCACGCTGCTCGTCGGCATCTTTCCCGGGGCCGGCAATGCTTCTCGTCGCTGGCCACTCGAACACTTCGCCGAAATCGCCGATCATCTCATCCGCAACGAACGCGTCCGCGTCATCGTCTTCGCCGGTCCCGAGGAGCGCCCGCTCCTGCCACAGATGCGACCGCTCTTTCCCAAAGGCACGATCTTTTTCGACAAACTGACGATTCCGCAGCTCGTCTCGGCCCAAGCACGGCTGACGCTCTTTATCTCCAACGACACCGGCCCCGTGCACATCGCGGCGGCAGTCGGAACTCCCGTCGTGGTGATCATGGACCGGCCGGACCATCACAGCTTCACGCCCGTCGGTGAGCAGCACCGGCTGATCTTCGGCCAGGAAATCACCCAAATCCCCGTAAAACAGGTCTACCAAGCCGCCCGCGAGGTCCTCTCGACCAGCCGCACCGACCGGTTAAGATCCTTGTAGACAAACGTCGTTAAACTCCGTTAGTATGGCTACGGCTCGTTCGAGCTTCCGGCGGGACTGGGAGTTACCGCGCGCCTCACGAGTGCTTTCCAAATTAGCCTGCCTCAGCGAATTTAGGAGAAAACAATGCTTAGAAAGTCGATTCGATTCAGTTTCTTCATGCTTGGCCTGATGACCTTTGCCGCCGCGGCAAGCGCGCAGACCCAGAACGGTCTGACGGCCAAAGCCGGAAGTTCCCCCGCCGTAAGTGCCCCGGTCGAAAGCGATCGCTCCCGCGACGGCCTGATCGGCCCTGTGCGCCGCGTGCGTACGGAAGTCGCCAAGCTCGTGATGACCGACGGCCGTGTCAGTGAAGCCAAGCACGTGCTGGTTGAGCTCGCGGCCTACGACATCAAGGGCACCAAGATCGAGAACCAGTATTTCCCCATGGCCGGCGCGACGCTGACGGGCAAGGAAGTCTACAAGTATGACGACAAGGGCAACATCAGCGAGATGACCCTGCTCAATCCTGACGGCTCGCTGCTCAGCAAAGAGATCTACAAGTATGAGTTTGACTTCGCCGGCAACTGGAACAAGATGACTACTTCGGTCGCCGTCGTCGATGGCCGCGGCATCACCTTCGAACCATCGGAAGTGACGTATCGCTCAATCATGTATTACCTCGACGAGAGCATGGTGAAGATGGCCAACGGCGGAGGCGCGACCACGCCGGACACGACCGCTCAACCCCCGGCGGCGAACAACGCGGCGAAACCCGTCGTCGATCCGAAGACCAATGCGAACAAAGCTCGTAACACCGCGACAACCGATCTGCCGGCCGCTTCCAACGCGGCGACAAAACTCGCGGCAACTCCAGTTGACGTGAAATCTCCTTCGGTCAGCAGCAATCAAACCGCGATGATGGTTAATCTCGACTCCGAGCCGCCGCCGAGTCCTGGTCCACGTCCGATTCTGAAGCCGATCTCGGGTGGTGTTTTGAACGGCACGGCGATCTCGTTGCCCGCTCCGTTTTATCCCGAGTCTGCGAAGCGGATGAGACAGCAGGGCGTGGTTGCGGTCGACGTGGTGCTCGACGAAACCGGCAAAGTGATTTCGGCCAGCGCGTCGAGTGGTCCAGCGTCGCTGCGCGATGCGGCGGTCCAGGCAGCGCTCAAGGCCAGGTTCTCTCCCACAAAACTTTCCGGCCAGCCCGTGAAGGTTTCCGGCGTGATCAACTACAAGTTCACGCTGACGCCGTAAAACCTGCCGTTTTTATAGGCGCGTTCGCTTCGTCCGGGCGCGCCTTCTCCCCCTCGTTTCCAACCTTGATTCGTCGTTTGTAGAAGGGACTAGTTCTCATGGCACTTACCGGACACCTCAGTGATCTTTCACTTTCCGAACTGATCGAGTTTTTCTGCAACCAGCGCAAGAGCGGCCGCCTTAAAGTTCTCTATCCGCAAGGCGCCGGCTATTTCTATCTGCAAGCTGGTTCAGTGGTCGACGCGCGCATTGGAGTGCTGCACGGCATCGACGCGGTCTATTACGCGCTGACGTTGCCGAACGCGGAGTTCGAATTCAGCGTCGACGCGCAGGCGGGCAATCGGACCATCAATCAACCGTGGACGCAGGTCGTGTTGGAAGGCTTGCGCCGGTTGGATGAGAGCATCGCGCCGGGCGTGGCGTTTCCGCCGGAGTACGTTCACGATGCTGACGAGCTTCAGCCGACGTCGAACAAAGCGGAGACGAGCGAGGAAGTCGAGAAATCGTTGGCGCCCGCGTTTCTGTCTTTCGGTAAAGAATCGGTCGGACGTCGCAAGTCGCTGTTCATCGGCGCGGCGGCCGTGGCTGTGTTGGCGAGCGTGGCGGTGATTGGTGTTCCCGCGGGTTGGTATAGCGCGAAGAAACCAGCGGCTGCGGCAACGACAGAGACTGCGAATCAACCGGCCGCGCCGCAAACCGCGCAGGCCGACACACCCGTGCAGCCGCAACCCGCGACTGAAGAAACCGCGCCGACGAATGAAGATGCCGCTGCTGCTTTGAAGCGACAACGCGAGAAAGAGCGTCGCGCGCGTGAAGCGAAAGCTGCTGAGAATCCTGCCGCAGTTGCTTCAGCACCGTCAGCGCCCGCAGCGGAAACCAAGCCCGGCGCGAAGCGAGTTGTCGTGACGGTTACTTACGATGAGTCGGGAAGAGTGACGCAGGCGTCGGGTGGCGATGCCAACGCATTGCGGATCGCGCGGCAGAAGCGATTTCCGGCGGGTAAAGCCGGGTCGGCGACGATCTCGATTCCGATTAACTAAGACTGGTTTTGTATTCCAGCGAGTCCGAGAATTACTAGGAGTCCGCGCTTGAGTCCCTTGTCGCGATCGCGCGGCTCGTACCATTCGGCCAGCGTGTGTGAGGCGCCGGAAGTGCCACCGGCCCCGAGTGTGATCGCCGGAATGCCGAGTGAGATTGGTAAATTCGAGTCGGTGGAAGACTGATCCAATCGTGGTTCAACGCCCAGCAACTTCGTAGCTTCGAGCGCCAGCTTCACCACGGGCGCATCCGCCGGTGTTTCGCCGGAGGGCCGTTCACCAATCAGATCGAGTTGCAGTTTCAACGGCGCATCGCCGGGTCGTCGGACGTTGTTCTCTTCGTCGAGCGCTTCCTTCACTGCGCGCCGGAAGAACGCGTCGAGACGGCGCAGTTCCGCGTCTGCTGTCGAACGTAGATCCACTTCCATCGCCGCGCGTGACGGAATGGCGTTCACGCTCGTACCGCCTTCGACACTGCCGACGTTGAAAGTCGTGCGTGGATCTTTCGGTGCGGGATACGCCGCGAGCCGCGAGATCGCGCGGCCGAGTGCGTGCACCGGGTTTGGCAGACCGAAGTCGCCCCACGAGTGGCCGCCGTGGCCGATCATCTCGACGCGATAGCGGCGCGAGCCGAGCGCGCGGTTCGTGATGCGATCGACGCCTGGTCCATCGAAACTCAAAAACGCATCGATCTTTCGTTTGGCCCACGCGCCGCGTGTAAACAGATAACGCACGCCGCGCAGGTTTCCCTCGCCCTCTTCACCGACCGTGCCGACAAACAGAATCGAACCCGCGGTTTTGATCTGCGCGGCGCGCATTGCCTGCAGGATCGCGATCAACGCCACGAGTCCGCAGCCGTCGTCGGCGATGCCGGGCCCATACAAACGTTCGCCTTGGCGCCGCATGGTGAAATCAGTCCCTTTTGCAAAAACGGTATCGAGATGCGCGCTGACGATGATCAGCGGCGTCGCCGAATTACCGCGAAAGAGTCCGAAGCAGTTGCCTTCTTCGTCGATCGACACGTCGTGCAAACCAAGCTCGCGAAATTTTTCCGCGAGATACTCGGCGCGTTGTTGTTCGGCGAACGGAGTCGCGGGGACCGTGCAGATGCGAATTTGTTCTTCGGTGATAGCGGCGGCGTTGGTCTCGAAGAAACGCAATGCCCGTTCGACCTCCGGTAGGAAGGCGAGCTGTCGAATGGTTCCGT
>DASXXL010000683.1:0-1890 GCA_036503085.1 Pyrinomonadaceae bacterium
TACGTCGCGTCGCAGGGACCACTGTGGGGACCGGGCGGCGAACGCGGTTTGTTCAAGACCACCGATGGCGGCAAGACCTGGAAGAACATTCTCAACATCAGCGAGAACACCGGCGTCACCGACGTCGCGATCGATCCCAACGATCCAAACACGATCTATTGTGCTTCATATCAACGCCGCCGTCACATGTGGACGCTCATCAACGGCGGCCCCGAAAGCGCGATCTACAAATCAACCGACGCGGGCGCTACGTGGAACAAACTGCGCGCGGGCTTGCCGACGGTCGAGATGGGCCGCATCGGGCTCGCCATTTCGCCCGTCGATTCGAACGTGATCTACGCGACGGTTGAAGCAGCGGATCGCAAAGGCGGCATCTTTCGTTCGAGCGATCGCGGCGGCAGTTGGGAACGCCGCAACGAGTTTGATTCGACCGCGATGTACTACGCTCACGTCGTCGCCGATCCCAAGGATGTCGATCGCATTTACATCATGAACGTCTTCCTCATGGTCTCCGACGACGGTGGCCGCACGTTGCGCCGTCTCGGCGAGAAATCGAAACACGTCGACAACCACGAGATCTGGATCGATCCCGACAACACCGATCATTATCTCGTCGGTTGCGACGGCGGCGTTTACGAGAGTTTCGATCGCGGCACGAACTGGGACTTCAAATCGAATTTGCCGGTGCCGCAGTTCTACGACATCGCCACCGACAACTCGAAATGGTTCTATAACGTTTACGGCGGCACGCAGGACAATTTCAGCTTTGGTGGGCCGGCGCGCACGCGCAGCGCGTCCGGCATTGTCAACTCCGACTGGTTTGTCACCAACGGCGGCGACGGTTTTCGTTCGCAAGTCGATCCGGAAGATCCGAACACGATCTATGCGTCGTTGCAGCACGGCGTGATCGTGCGCTTCGACAAACGCACCGGCGAGCGCATCGGCATTCAGCCGCAGCCCGGTCCAAAGGACGATCCGCCGCGCTGGAATTGGGACACGCCGTTCATCATCAGTCCGCACTTGCACACGCGCCTCTACATGGCGTCCGACAAGCTCTATCGCAGCGACGATCGCGGCGATAGTTGGACCACGGTCAGCGGGCAGCTCTCGCGCAATCTCGATCGCGACAAGTTGCCGGTGATGGGCCGCGTTTGGGGCATCGACGCGGTGGCGAAGAACGCGTCCACGGCCTTCTTCGGCAACGCCTCCGCTGTCGCCGAATCGCAGAAGAAAGAAGGACTGCTCTACGTCGGCACGGATGACGGTGTGCTGAACATCAGCGACGACGGCGGCAAGAATTGGCGGCGCATCGAGAAGTTTCCCGGCGTCGCCGACATGGCTTACGTCAGTCGCGTGATCACTTCGAATCACGACGCGAACACCGCGTACGTAAGTTTCGACAATCATCAGAACGCCGACTTCAAACCATACCTTTTGAAAACAACTGACGCGGGCCGTACGTGGGTTTCGCTCAGCTCGAACCTGCCGAAGAACGGACCGGTCTGGGCGATTGCCGAAGACTATGTGAATCCAAATTTGCTTTTCGTCGGCACCGAGTTTGGCTTGTACTTCTCGATCGACGGTGGCCAGAAGTGGATTCAACTGAAAGGCGGCCTGCCGACGATCGCCGTGCGCGATCTCGTAATTCAGAAGCAGGAGAACGATCTGGTCGTAGGAACGTTTGGCCGCGGCATTTACGTTCTCGACAACTACACGCCGCTGCGTCTGCTCAAACCCGAAATGCTGCGTCAGGAAGCCGCTGTGTTTCCGGTGAAAGATGCGTTGATGTACATCCAGTCGCAGCCGCTCGGTGGCCGGAACAAGAGCTTTCAGGGTGAGTCGTTCTACACCGCCGAAAATCCGCCATTTGGCGCGACCGTGACGTGGTAT
>DASXXL010000684.1:0-2804 GCA_036503085.1 Pyrinomonadaceae bacterium
CCCGGAGGATCGGGCCTAGCGTCTGACATCATTTGGCGTGCGGTTGAACAAGCGAATCAGAAGAAGCCGGTCGTTGTTTCGATGAGCGACGTTGCAGCGTCGGGTGGTTATTACATTTCGGCTAGTGCGGCGAAGATCATCGCGCAGCCTTCGACGATCACGGGATCGATTGGCGTCGTTGCGGGTAAGCCCGTACTGCGTGGTTTTTACGACTGGCTCGGCATCTCGAACGAGTACGTGTTGCGCGGCAAGAATGCAGGCATGTTTCGCGAGACGGAGAAGTTTTCCGACGACGAGCGCGCGAAGTTCGAGCAGTGGATCAAAGACACTTACTACAACGACTTCGTGCCGAAGGTCGCGAAGGGCCGCAAGAAGGATCCGCAGTATATCGACTCGGTGGGCCAGGGACGCGTTTGGACCGGCGGGCAGGCGAAGGAGCGCGGTCTCGTCGATGAGTTTGGCGGGCTCGACAAGGCGATCGAAGTTGCGAAGCAGCTTGCGAACATTCCCGCGAACAAAGGCGTCGAGCGCGTGATTCTGCCTTATCCGCAGACGTTCTTGCAGCAGTTGTTGAGCGGGTCAAACGAAAACGCGAACACTGAAGTCGAGAAGCAGCGCATGGTGTATGCAGCGCTGCCCGAAGACGCGCGCCGCGCCTTGCGCTACATGCAGTTGATGGAGCGGATGAAGAACGGCGAGTCGATGTTTTTGATGCCGTTCGACGTGAGAGTTAAGTAAATCTTTGACATGATTTCAGGATGCACAAGACTGGTGAAAACAAGCTGAGTAGGCTTCTACTTGGTTGAAGGACTTGTAAATTCTGCAATCTTGTCAAAGAACGTCAAGTAATTCGGTCGAGGTCCATGTAAGGCTGTAAAGCTTCGGGGACAATCACCGAGCCGTCTTCCTGCTGGTAGTTTTCCAGGACAGCAATCCACGTACGTCCAATCGCGAGACCGGAGCCGTTCAGCGTATGTACGAACTCCGGCTTCGCGCCGCCTCCGCGCCGAAAACGAATCTGCGCACGCCGCGCCTGAAACGCCTCGTAATTCGAGCACGAAGAGATCTCGCGAAAAGTGTTCTGCGACGGCAGCCACACTTCGATGTCGTAAGTCTTGGCTGAACCGAAGCCGAGGTCCGCTGTTGAGAGTGTAACGACGCGATAGTGCAGCCCGAGCTTTTGCAGGATCGTCTCGGCGTCGCGTGTGAGTGATTCGAGTTCTTCGTAAGAGTTTTCCGGCAGCGAATATTTGACGAGTTCGACTTTTTCGAACTGGTGCTGGCGAATGACGCCGCGTGTGTCGCGGCCGTAGCTACCGGCTTCGGAGCGGAAGCACGGCGTGTACGCGGCCCAGCGCAGCGGCAGTTGTGACGCATCGAGTATCTCTTCGCGATGGTAGTTCGTGACCGGCACTTCCGCGGTCGGGATCAGGTAGAGCTCGCGCGGATCTTCGAGTTTGAAAAGATCGGGTTCAAACTTAGGCAACTGGCCGGTGCCGAAGAGCGCGTTGCGATTCACGATAAACGGCGGCAGTGTCTCGGTGTAGCCGTGCTCGCGCGTGTGCACGTCGAGCATGAAATCTTTGAGGGCGCGTTCGAGACGTGCGCCGGCGCCGTTCAGGATTGCGAAACGCGCGGCGGCGATCTTCGTAGCGCGTTCCAGATCGAGTATGCCGAGCGCTGTGCCGAGATCGACGTGATCTTTTGGTTCGAAGTTGAACTGTGGTGGCGTTCCCCAGCGACGCACCTCGACGTTGTCTGCTTCGCTCTCACCGTGCGGGACGCTTTCGTGCGGAATGTTTGGGAGTGAGATCAGGATCTCTCGCATCCGCTCTTCAGATTTGTCCCGGATCTCTTCCGCTCCTGCCGCAAGTTCTTTAAGCTCGGTCACCTGCCCGCGAATCTTGAGCGCTTCGTCCGCTTGTCCTTGCTTCATGAGCGAGCCTACCTGCTGGCTCAGCTTGTTTCGCTCTGAGTTGAGACGGTCAGACTCAGAGATGGCGCTTCGACGCCGCTTGTCTGCCTCCGCAAAACTCTTGAGCAAGGCGAACATCTCTTCTGAGGCGTGTCGCGCCTCAAGTGCCTCATAGACCTTTTCGAGGTTCTCACGCACATAGTTCAGATCGAGCATAGGTGCGTGAGTGTAGCATCCGTCTAATCCGTGTTGAAACGGCGTTCGAGTTCTTGCGCGATAGAGGCAGGATTTGACTCGCGATCGATCGTAACCGGGTTGCCAATGACGACGCGGACCATGCCCCTGTCGGCGAAGTATTGTTGGCGGCGTTTGAGTTCGTAGAGGCCTTCGAGTTTCACGGGAACGACGGGGATGTTGAGGGCTTGAGCGAGCACGCCGATGCCGGGTTTGAAGTGGCCCATGTGCATCTGGCCGCGCGGCGCGCGTTTGCCTTCCGGAAAGACGAGGACGCTTTCGCCGCGATCGATGCACTCGCCGGCGTACGCAAAGCTGCGGCGAAAGCCACTCTGTTTCGGGAGTGGAAAGACGTGGAAGAAGACGTTGACGAGATAATACTGCGCGAACCAACGCAGCTTTGTGAACTGATCGGTGCCGGCGGGCGGATGAACCCAGCTGCGCAGTAGTTCGCCTTCCATGGCGATTACGAGGCGGTGGCGCTGGTGAAAAGGAAGTGCGGCGAGGACGAGGGCGTGATCGCCGAGCGTGATGTGATTCGCGATGAATAGAACCGGACCGGAGATATTTGCCACGTGTTCGCAGCCGGAAACTGACATGCGCGTCATCAGGTAAGTGATGGGAAGGATGATCGTGTAGAAGAGCACGAACCGGA
>DASXXL010000685.1:0-5657 GCA_036503085.1 Pyrinomonadaceae bacterium
CGATGGTCGACATCGCGCGCGATCCGCGTTGGGGACGCATCAGTGAAGGCGCGGGCGAAGATCCGTTTCTCGGTGCTGCGTTTGCCGCGGCTCGCGTGCGTGGTTTTCAAGGCGCGGACTACAGCGCGGCCGACAAGATTCTCGCGTGCGCGAAGCACTGGGTCGCGTACGGCGCGGCTGAAGGCGGACGCGATTACAACACGACCGATCTTTCCGAGAACACGTTGCGCGACATCTACTTTCCGCCCTTCAAAGCCGCGGTTGACGCCGGCGTAGGCACGTTGATGAGTTCATTCAATGCGATCAACGGCGTGCCGGCTTCGGCGAACGAGTTTACGTTGACGAAGGTGCTGCGCAACGAGTGGAAGTTTGATGGTTTCGTTGTTAGTGATTACACGGCCGTGCGTGAGTTGATCAATCACGGCGTCGCGGCGAATGAAGAGCAGGCGGCGGCGCTCGCGTTGAATGCCGGGGTCGACATGGAGATGGTGAGTCGCAGCTTCAATGAGTTTGGCCCGCATCTGCTCGAGCAGCGAAAGCTTTCGCAAGCAACGATTGATGAAGCGGTGCGACGCATCTTGCGCATCAAGTTTCGTCTCGGGTTGTTTGATAATCCTTACACTGATGAAGCGCGCGAGCCGCAGTCATTGCTCCGGCCTGACAGTTTGACTCTGGCGCGGCAGAGCGCGGCGCGTTCGATGGTGTTGCTGAAGAACGATGGTGGCGTGTTGCCGCTCGATAAAGGCTCAGTGAAATCGGTTGCGGTGATTGGACCACTGGCCGACGATCGCCGCGCGCCGCTCGGCTGGTGGGCCGGCGACGGACGTGAAGAAAACACAGTCACGCCGCTCGCGGGTATCAAGGCGAAAGTTGGTGCGCAAACGAAAGTGGGTTACGCGAAAGGCTGCGAGGTCAAAGACGATTCGACCGCGGGATTTGCGGAAGCGGTCGCCCTCGCGAAGGACTCCGACGTGGCGCTCGTGTTTGTCGGTGAGAGTGCTGACATGGTTGGTGAAGCTGCGTCGCACGCTTCGCTCGATCTGCCCGGGCGGCAGATGGATCTAGTGAAAGCGATTCAGGCGACGGGTAAACCGACGGTTGTTGTGCTCGTGAATGGACGGCCGCTGACGATCGGTTGGGCCGCTGAGAATGTACCGTCGATTCTCGAAGCGTGGATGGCTGGGACGCAATCGGGTAATGCAATTGCAGATGTGCTGTTTGGCGACGTGAATCCGGGAGGCAAGTTGCCGGTGACGTTTCCGCGTTTTGTGGGCCAGGTGCCGATCTACTACAACCATATGAACACGGGCCGGCCACCGGACGCGCAGAATCGTTACACGTCGAAGTATTTTGACATGCCGTGGACGCCGCTCTTCCCTTTTGGTTACGGTCTTAGCTACACGACTTTCAAGATCTCGAACTTGCAGTTGAGTGCGCCGCGGATGACGGCTGACGGTAAGTTGATGGTGAGCGTTGACGTCGAGAACACCGGTGGGCGGGCAGGTGATGAAGTGGTCCAACTCTATGTTCGCGACGTTGCGGCGTCGATGACGCGACCGGTGAAAGAGTTGAAAGGTTTTCAGCGGGTGACGTTGCTGCGCGGCGAGAAGCGACGCGTCGAGTTTACGTTGACGCGCGATCAGCTTGCGTTTTGGAACCGCGAGATGCGTTTCGTGGTCGAGCCGGGCGAGTTTCGCGTCATGGTTGGCTCGAACTCGCAGGACGTGATCGAAGCGAAGTTTGAGGTCGTGGAGAGGTAGCGCACTATTCGCAGACTTCGCTTCACCACGCTCGTCGTTTTGGTCGTGCATTTGTGGAGCGTTTCAGCACGCGCCAACGACGCTTTCATCAACGACCTCCAACAACGCTCCTTCCGTTACTTCTGGGAACAAGGCGACCCAAACACCGGCCTCGTGCCCGATCGCGCGCGTATGGACGGTTCGCCGCTCGACGAGAACCACCAAAACGTAGCGAGCATCGCCGCCACCGGCTTTGGTCTGACTTCACTCTGCATCGCCGCAGATCGCAACTGGATTCAACGCACCGAAGCTCTCGAACGTACTCGCAAGACACTGCGCTTCTTCGACGCGCGCGCGTTTCAACAACGCGGCTGGTTCTATCACTGGCTCGACTCCCGCACCGGCGAACGCCGTTGGAACAGCGAAGTCTCTTCGATCGACACCGCCTTACTGCTTGCCGGCGTCCTCACCGTGCGACAATGCTTCACCGCCGACGCGGAGATCGTTCGACTCGCCACGCACATCTACGAACGCGTCGACTTTCGCTGGATGCTCAACGGCCATCCGCTTCTGTTGTCACACGGTTGGAAACCCGAGACCGGCTTTTTGAAACCGCGTTGGGACACCTACAGCGAAGACACGATTCTTTACCTGCTCGCGATCGCTTCGCCGACTCATCCGATTCCGCCGTCTGCGTGGTACGCGCTATGGCGTGATCGCTACCGCTACGAAGGTCACGCTTACTTCACCACGATCGGCGTCCCGCTGTTCATGCACCAGTACGCGCACGCTTGGATCGATTATCGCAACCGCCGCGAAAACCGTGGCGACCGCATCGACTACTTTCAAAACTCCGTTGCCGCCACGCTTGCGCATCGCGCTTTCTGCATGAACCTCGCGCACGAGTTTCCGGCGTATGGGCCAAACGTGTGGGGCATTACGGCTTCGGATAGTGCGAAGGGTTATCTGGCGTGGGGTGGTCCACCGCGCGACGCGGACATCGACGGCACGCTCGTTCCTTCTGCGGCGGGTGGTTCGTTGATGTTCACGCCCGAGTTCGCAACGCTCGCGTTACAAACAATGCACGAGAAATACGGCCGCACGATCTACGGTCGCTATGGCTTTATCGACGCGTTCAATCCACAGACTGGTTGGACCGACACCGACGTGATCGGAATCAACGCCGGCATCATTCTGCTGAGTGCTGAAAACATGCGTAGTGGGAACGTCTGGCGCTGGTTCATGCGTAACCGTGAGATGGGACGCGCGCTCGATCGCATCGGGCTGCTAACTCGCGCTCAACCACGTCGGCGGGGATCGCTTCGAGCAACGGAAACAGGTATGGCAGTCCCTCAGTGGCGGCATGCAAATGCCGGTACCACATCAGCACCGCCAAGTACACATCCTCATTCACTCGGCTTATCAATATCTCGGTCTCGCAGCGGTGATTGAGCGCGCCGTCGATATACCAAAACTTGTCCGGCTTGAGGCTCTGAAAGTGAACGATCAGCGCGCGCGTGGTCCACGCGGGATCGTACTGGAGATAATAGGCGAGGAAGTTGAAGTCGTAATCGGGAATAACAGTAACGGCGTCGCGCTCGCGAATGGCGAGAGCATTCATGATGATTTCGTCGGTGAAGTGGTGGATGTCGTCTTCATACGCGCGTTCGAGGTTTTCGAAATAGTGGAAGACCTCTTCAGCAAGCAGGTCGAACCCGCGTCCTTGCACGGCGAACACACCGGAGTTGATCCAGTTCCACTGCGGTGGTGGTGAGTGTTGTATCTGAAAAAATTCCGCCTGCCGTGGTGTTGGTTCCCACCGCTGCTCTTTGATCATGAGTTGGTTTGCATCCACCAAACCGATGTCGGAAACCAGCAACGGGCTCAGGTTGATGGTTCCGGTGAACATCGTGTCGAAGTCGACGTGTACGATGCAGTCCGCTTCGCGATTTAGAATGGGATAGAACTTCGAAAGGATAGTTCTGACGGATGGGATATCTTCGAGCACGCCCCGATCGATTTTGAAAACCGAGAGCAGATCGTCATCGGAGACAAACTTTATCTTGAAGCCGTAGCCGGTCTTCTGTTTATACGCCCAAAAGATCTCGAGCGGCCGGCGATCGTTAGTCGTGACCAGCAAGTCATAAGTATTCCCATGCGCAAAATAACTTTCTAGACAAACCAAATGCTGTTCGACCATCCCGCGCATCGCATAATCCGGCGCATCACGCCAGCAGTAGAGTGGGATGTGAATGAGAGGCTCGACGGTCATTGACTTATGTGACGTGAAGTCTTCGGCCCGACAGTTTGCCACAAAATGGACGGCGTTGGTGATTATTAGTGAGCGACTTGAAGTTCGGCGGACGTGAAGCCTCTTCCCTTCCCTGCTGTGTTACCATTCATTCATGACGATGACCTTCACAGTTGAATACGAGCGAGAGAATGACGGTCGTTGGCTCGCGGAAGTGCTGGAGTTGCCCGGCGTGCTCGCCTATGGCGTCAATTCCGACGAGGCGATTGCGAAGGCGCAAGCTCTGGCTTTGCGCGTGCTCGCGGATCGACTTGAACATGGCGAAGGCAAACCGGAGTTTGTCAGCATCTCTTTCGCTGCTGCTTGAGTCAATGGCCTTCAGCTAAAGCCAAGCGCGTTCTCGCCGCGCTCTTGCGCATTGGCTCGCAAATCAAACGCGAAACCGGTTCTCACAAGGTTCTCTCCCGAACAGGCTATCCCGACGTGGTTTTCGCCTTTCATGATAAAGACGAGGTCGGTCCGAAGATGCTTACACGAGTCGCGAAGCACACCGGTCTGAAGGCAGAGGATCTATAACAATTTGATCTCAGCCAAGGTTGACATCAGTGAATCGAACCACTACTGTCGCCGCGCTCTAACATTTCGCAAAACCTCCCCGATTTAGTTAATGGAAGGAGATAAGAATGGCAGTACAGTTGATCCTCCAGCAGGCTGGACCACTCCCAATTACGGCTACGTTCAATTCCATCGGCGATTCGCAAATGTATCTTGAGGTAAACGGATCCGTTTGGACCCAGACTACAAATGTCATGACCGGTATCGAAATTCAGATCGACGGGCAATCCGTGGGCAAAGCCTTGATCTATTCGAATGGCAGCTCAACGCACCGCGCTGTCGTCCCCGCATACGTTCCAGTGACCCTTGGGCCCGGCCCACACAAGCTCACGCTGTCCGCAGGCCCCAACACGGTATCCGACTCCAACGATAACTTCACCGCTGTGATTCACTACTAAGCTACTCGGCAATAAGGAGTTCCTCACTTCCTTATTCTGGAACGTCAACCTTTCTCTCCAACAACGCAAGACCCACCGTTTCACCCTGCCCAAACACTGACAGATCGGTTATCCTTCCGACTCGTTATGAGAAGACTTTCCCTGCTCCTCTTCCTCGCTGCCCTCTCGGCTTTCAACGTCGCTGCGCAATCGGGCCGGCGCATCTCCACACCGGCTTCGACGACACCGCCCGCGCCCGTTCAACCGCCACTCAATCCAGAGCCTGAAATCAAAACCGGTCCAACTCCGCTCACGAACCTGATGTTCCTGCCGGAGAGTACCTGGCAACGACAAATCAAAGCATTCGACGACAAAAACTTTCGGCTCGCGGACTTTCACGGCAAGGTGGTGGTGATCAATCTTTGGGCTTCATGGTGTGGCCCATGCCGTCGCGAAGTGCCGGAGTACGAGAAGGTGCGCAAGACGTATACGAACGGCGACGTGGTCTTCATCGGTTTGACGATGGAAGATCCGCGCTACGAATCAGCGCGCGTGCAAAAGTTCGTGCGCGAGGTCGGCTTTGGCTTTCGTCTCGGGTGGGCCGATCGCGAACTGGCCCTCGCGCTGACCGACGGTAAACGATCCATCCCGCAAACTTTAGTCATCGATCCCGAA
>DASXXL010000686.1:0-6063 GCA_036503085.1 Pyrinomonadaceae bacterium
CCCACCACCACGGCCCAACCGACGCTGATGTCGTACACGTCGCGATCGACGAGCGCGCCGCCGCCGAGATAGTAGATCAGCACGAGCAACGCGAAACCGCTGAGCCACGTCATCGCGGCTTCCCAACGAAACCAGTGCAACGTGCGCGACGCGAGGTCCGGCACCTTTCGTTTGTCGACGACGTAGAAGCCGCCGCTATGGACCATCCAAACCTGCGCTGATGCGCCGGTGGCGGCCACAGCTTTTTCTTCTTCAGTCAAACGCGCGTCGAGCCAGGTGAAGTAGTAAGTGGTGCCTACCCACATGATGCCGGCAAAGACGTGTGTCCAACGAAACAGCAGGTTGAGCCATTCACTTAGAGTCGGGTCAAGAATCATCTGGTAGGCGTTAGCTTCCGCGATAGGTCGAGTAGCCGTAGGGACTGATCAATAGCGGCACGTGGTAATGCTGCGACGCATCATCGACGTTGAAGACCACGCTCACTTGCGGATAGAAACAGCCAACGCTGAGCGACGAGAAATATGGTTCGGTGTCGAATACGAGGCGATAAGTTCCGTTAGCCAAGGGACGATCGACGAGAAAGAACGGCTTCACGCGTCCGTCGGTGTCGGTCCACGCGTGGCTCAACTCGGTCCAGCTCTCGTCGGTGTTTTGCATCTCGAGCGAAACGGCCACGCCGCTCGCGGGCGCGCCGCGTGAGGTGTCGAGTATGTGTGTCGAAATCGTGCTCATGCAGTTCCGAGTAGCTTGCGCAATCTCAATTCGGTGATCTTCGCTTGTTCGGTGGCGGCGTTGCGCAACTCCGCCGCGGGCTCGTTTTCAAGGCGCGTTTCCAGCAGCGCCAGTATCTCATCAGTTGACTTGCCCGTGGCGCAAACTATGAAAATAAAACCGAATTTTTCTTCGTAAGCGCGGTTGAGACAGGCCAGTTTTTCGACTGCTTCCTCGTTTGCTCGGGCGACGCCTTGCTGCTCCTGCGCCGACCATTGCTGCGACTGCGTCGTCACCGAAGCCGCGGCTTTCTTTTCGCCGATCTTCGGATGACTGCGAAACGCTTCGAGCCAGTCGATCTGATCCAAAGCCCACCAAACATCGGTGCTTTGCGCGAGCAGTTGATCGAGATTCGCGAATGGACGACGTTCTGTCAGCGTCGTGGCCCAGTGCGTCGAGCCACAACATTTCAACAACTCCGTGCGCGCTGCCGCAGATGAGAGCGCGTTCAACCAATCGAGATGAGCCGTGTGCATCAACTCACTCGGCGAGGGTGCCGTAAACGCGCAAGCGACTCACGCCACCGTCGGGAAAAATGTTGAAGCGCAGATGCGAAACGACACTCGCGTCGCTCAGTTCACGATCGAAGTAGTGACGCGCGTGTGCCTGTAGTTTGGTGCGCGGCAAAACATCTTTCCAAGACACTGAAGAGTCGGTCAGGTTTTCAACACCAGCGCCGACGTTGGTCGCTTCCAGCGAACAGCTTTCGGGAAAGTTGCCCTTGAAGTGAGACGTGTCGACTTCGATCGCGTGAATGTGTCCCGGTCGCGCGAGCTTGATGATGGCCCAATCGTGTCCGGGACCGCGACGCCGTTTCGTCTCCCAGCCGTCGCTCATATCTGCCGCCCGTCCCGGCATGATCAGGTTATGCCGGTGACCAAAGAACATGTCGCTGCACGAAAGCACGAGCGCGCCGTTTTCCGCGGCCGCAAGATCGATGTGACCTGCACGCTTGAGTCGTTCCCAGTCAGGCACGACCTCACCGTAAACACGCAACCGCGCCACGCCGCCGTCAGGAAAGATCTTGAAACGAAGATGCGTGATGCGTTCGCCGGATTCGATCGCGAACCTGTTGCGCGAGTCTCCTTTGAGCGGCGCTTGCGGCAACAGCGGCGCCCACGCGACCGCTTCATCGAGCAACTCTGCTTCACTCGGCAGCCGATCGAACGATGCGCCTTCGAGCGAACATTCTTCGGGATAGTTGCCGCGGAAATAACTCGTGTCGACCACCACGCCGCGAATAATTCCAGGCAGGCCCAAACGAATGATGCACCAATCAAATCCCGGTGTGCGTCGCCGCCGGCTTTCCCAACCATCCATCCATTTGCCGCGGTCCGTGTATTTCCCCTCGATAAAGATCGGCTCGCTCGCCTTCAGCAGGTTCTCCTTCGGCGCAAAAAAATCATCGTTGGCGACGAGCACCGCGCCACCAACTTTCTCAGAAGCGAGATCGATTAGCTCCGTGAAGTCCATTAGAGAATCATGCGTCCGGCCGGAAGATCGCCGACCGCGCCATCATATATTTTTCTGCCGCGAAGAAAAGTCTTTTCCACGACGCCGGTCAAACGCTCACCTTGATAGGGCGTGAGCTTGTGGCGATGTTCGAGGTGCGCGGCGTCGACGACAAACTCGCGTTCCGCGTTCCAGATGACGACGTCCGCATCGTAGCCCGGAGCGAGCGCGCCTTTACGAGAAGCGAGTGACACTTGCCGCGCCGGATTGAGACAAAGCCAGTTCGTCAACTCGCGCAAGGAGAATCCGCGTCGATGCGCTTCGGTCCAAACCACGGGCAGACGCAGTTGCAACGAAGCAATACCGCCCCACGCGGCTATGAAATCACCCTTGTCGCACAGCTTCATGCTTGCCGGACACGGCGAGTGATCCGAAACAACCATGTCAATCGTTCCGTCAGCGACCCCTTGCCAAAGCTGCTCGCGATTCTCGCGTTCGCGAATCGGCGGACAACACTTGAACTCAGTCGCGCCCGGCGGCACCGTTTCTGCCGCGAGATGTAGATAGTGTGGACAAGTCTCCGCTGTGATCTTCACGCCCGCGGCTTGCGCGTCGCGCAACAGCGGCAACGCCTCGGCCGAAGACAAGTGAACGATGTGTACGCGCGTATCAAACTCGCGACTCAAACGAATCATCAACGCTACCGCTTCATTCTCGGCCGCACACGGACGCGAACGCAGAAACGTTTGATAGTCTGTGTCATCCGTGTTATCCGTGGCTTGCATTGGCCCAGGCAGTTCGGCATGCACGATCAACATCGCGCCGATACGCGCAAGCTCGGGCATCGCTTCGCGCAGATCGTCCTCGGTCACGTGCGGAAACTCATCAACACCCGACGGGACCAAAAAACATTTGAACCCCACCACGCCTGCTGCAAACATGCGCGCCAACTCCGCGGTGTTACCCGGCACAACGCCGCCCCAAAATCCGACGTCAACAAAACAATCGTCCTTCGCGGTTTCGAGTTTTTCTTTGAAACCCGCGAGTGTCGTCGTCGGCGGAATCGAATTGAGCGGCATATCGATGAGCGTCGTGACGCCGCCCGCTGCAGCCGCACGCGTCGCGCTCGGAAATCCTTCCCACTCGCTACGGCCCGGCGAGTTTATGTGCACGTGCGTATCAACCAACCCGGGCATCACGATCGAGCCTTCGCCCGCCTCAACCAACTCGCAGCTTTCAACAACTTTGTCGTAATCACGAACCGCGACGATCTTCTCATCGCGAATGTGAATCGACGCCGGACCGACAGCGTCGTTCGACACTACCGTTCGCCCACGAATGATCAGGTTCGGCGTCGACATCAGTAATTAAAACTCGGGGGCGGTGGCGGCAGGTTTACGGCCACGTCCTCTTCACTCAGCCCAAACACTCTTTCATACGCGATCGCGATCGCGCCATACATAATCGGAAACACAAGAAAGACGCCGACGTAGCACAGCACGATACCGCCGATCGCCATCAGACCAGTCAGCAAGTACATTCCGAGCAGCCGCCAAAAGTTTCCGAGCGCCGCTTTAAAGCTCCATTTGATCGCGTCGAGTGCTCCGAGCTTCCGATCGACGATCAACGGGTACGTGAATGTAAATCCGATCGAGATGAAGATGATAATGATCATCATCGCAATCCAGAACAGGATGAAGAATCCCATCACGCCGGCCGCCGCCGCCGCCGCGTTGTCGCCGCTCTGCGCGGCCACGCCCATCGAGAAAATCATGCTTAGGTAAAAGAACAGGTACGCCGGAATGATGATTATGAGTATTGGCGCCATGTGCAGCAGCGTGGCGACAAGACTCGGTCCAAAGTAATCGAAGCCTTTGAAGAGCGTGCCAAATTCGATCGGCCGCCCGCGCCGCGCGTTGAAGAAGGACAGATACAGTCCGCACATCATTGGACCAGTGAGTATGCCCAGCGGTACGGCGCCGCCGATCAGCAAACCGACGGCGCACATGCCGACAAACAGCCAGTACTGCTCTTTCACCATCGCCCACGCGGCGCTGATGCAATTGATTGGCTCGACAACCTTGCGTCGAAAAACGATTTCGGGGGTCATTCAGTGTTCCTTGATCTGAGAGATTTACGAGCGTGCGGTCATTAGAAAATCAACGAGCAGATTAGCGGCAACGCGCAAACGATAACCGGCGGTCGAGCGAACGTCGTCGATGGGCGAGATCTCGCGCATCAGTGTTTCGCGCGCGCGACTCACGGTTTCGTCGCTGAGTTCCTGGCCGCGGATTGAATCTTCGGTTTGTTTGCAACGAAGGACGATCGGCGCAACGCTGCCGAGCGCGACTCGCACTGTGGTCAAACGCTCGCCTTCGACTCCGGCGACTGCGGCGAGACAAACTTTCGAAATCGCCTGTGCTTTGCGAGTACCGACCTTGCGATAGTAGTGGTTCAGTTCAGTTGTGTTGCGCGGCAGACGAATGCGCGTCAGCAGTTCATCATCGCGCATGTTCATCTGCTTGTAGCCGGTGTGAAAACCGTCGTAGGGAATCCAGCGCGAGCCGCCGCGTGACACGAGCTCGATCTCAGCGTCGTAAGCGAGCAGCGCCGGCGGTGAATCGGCCGCGGGCGAAGCATTGATGATGTTGCCGCCGAGCGTGCCGCGATTCTGAATCGCGAGTCCACCGGTCTCGCTCGCGGCCTGGCAGAGCATCGGAAACTCGCTCCGCAATGTCTCGTTCGCTTGCACATCGGTGTAAGTGGTCAACGCGCCAAGCGTGACGTGGCTGTCGCTGATCTCGATGCCGCGCAGTTCGCGCAACGGCCAAATGTTGACGTAATGGCGATGCGGAAGCTTGCCGGCTTCGAGCAGGACCATCAGATCGGTGCCGCCGGCAAACGGCTTCCAAACTCCCGGCTCATCACCAAGCAGCGCGAGCGCGTCGGCGAGCGACGCGGGCGTGGTCAGTTGATAGCTCGGGATATAAGCTCTCATTTTTGGCAGGCACGCACGACGGACTCGAAGATCTTCATGTAGCCGGTGCAGCGACAAAGATTCCCGGCGAGGCCGTTGCGAATATCGGCTTCCGTCGGCGCGGGATTTCGTTCGAGCAGATCGACCGCGGCGAGAATCATGCCGGGTGTACAAATACCACATTGCGCGCCGCCGTGTTCGATAAATGCTTGTTGCACCGCGTGCAGTTGATCTCCTTGCGCGACGCCCTCGATCGTGGTGATGCTCGCGCCCGCAACCTGCGCCACTGGCACGAGGCAAGAGTTCACGATCTCGCCGTTGAGTTTGACGGTACAGGCGCCACACTCGCCTTCGCCGCAACCTTCTTTTGTGCCGCTCAGGTGCAGGTCTTCGCGGAGTACGTCGAGCAGCCGGGCCATGGGAAACACTTCGAGCCTGCGTGACTCGCCGTTCACCTGAAACTCGATCGCGGTTTTGTTGGCCATTCAGTTTATGTGGAGAGCTTTTCCAACCGACGGATCGCGGCGCACCCGCCAGATTTTTGAGTCGAGATAATAGTGGATAAAGGCATAGCCCCAGAGAAACGAAACGCCGAGCTGAAGCGCGAGCGGTTGCTCAACACCGGCGGCGGCATTCTGCAAACCAAGATAACCGAGCACCTGGCGCGGGCCCTGATAGATCACGCCGAACACGATGCCAAACACCACGTAGTAAAGCACGCGGCGGCTGATCATCTCGGCGGCGCCATAGTGCTCGCGTTTCTGCGCGTACTTTTGATTGTGAAACCAGATCAGACGGTGATACTGAAAATTGTGATAGATCGTCAGTATCGCCACAATCGCGATCGGCTTTTGCGGCATCGT
>DASXXL010000687.1:0-1923 GCA_036503085.1 Pyrinomonadaceae bacterium
TCAACTGCGGATTCAACGAAACGATCAGTCCGTTCGGATTGCTAAAGCCCGGGTCCATCGTCTGCGCTTTACGAAAACTCTTGATGAAGAGTCCGCCGCAAACAAGCACCATCAACGAGAGCGCGACTTGGGCCACGACCAGACCGTTGCGCAAACCGATGCGCGCGAACCGGCGTCGGCCTGCTGTTTCCGGCATGCCTTTCAACACCGGCACGACGTCGGGATTCGACGAGTGCCACGCGGGCGCAAGTCCAAAAATGATTCCGGTTACGAGCGACACAACGAGCGTGAACCACAACGCGCGCGCGTCAAGCGCAAAGATGTCTTTGACGATCGTGTACTCGAGAACGGGAACGAAGCCGTCCATCAGCTTCGTCACCCAAACTGCGACTAACAAACCGAGTCCGCCGCCGAGGATCGCGAGCAGCAAACTCTCAGTCAGCAGTTGCCGGATCAAGCGCGTTCGATTCGCACCGAGAGCAAGACGAATCCCGATCTCTTTGCGACGCGCGGCAGCACGCGCCAGCATCAGGTTCGCGACGTTCGCACAGGCGATCAGCAGTATCAAACCGACGATGGCCATCGCGATCGCGCCGCCGCTGCGAAACACTCCGCCTATCTCGCCGAAGCGGCCTTCAGTCTCAGTCACGACATTTGCTTGCGTGCCTTTGGCGCGTGAATCGGGATACGTCTCGTTCAGTCTGCTCGCAATCGCCGTCATCTCCGCCGACGCCTGGGCCAACGAGACGCCGGGTTTCAAACGGCCGATCGCATTCATCCAGTGACTGCCGCGAGTCGTGAGCAACTTCGGCGAGCGGTCAATCTCTTCCACCATCGACATCGGCGTCCAGAAGTCCAGCGCGAGCGCAAACTTCGTCCCGCCAAAACCCTCCGGGCCAACTCCGATCACCTGGTAAGGACGGTCGTTGACGCGAACCGTTTTGCCGACGATGTTCGGGTCCGATCCGAAGCGTCGCTGCCAAAAACTGTGACTCAAAACAATGACAGGATTCGCGCCGACGGTTTTGTCTTCGTCCGCATAGAACGCACGGCCGAGGATCGGCTGCACCTGGACCACGTCGAAGTAATTGGCCGACACAGCCTGGCCCCACGAGACGTTCGTCTGGTTCTCGCTGTCGATCGCCGCCGGGATCATGCACTCGGCAGCGAGGCCGGCGAACGAAGTGCTCTGCGCGCGGTAATCGAGGAAGTCGGGATACGAGAACTCATCCGCGAGGCCACGGTCCTCGGACATCTCCATCGGGCGCACCAGCTCTTTGCCGGCAGGCACCGGCAACGGTCGCAACAGAAACGCACTCACGCCGCTAAAGATCGCGGTGTTCGCGCCGATACCGAGCGCCAGCGTGATCACGGCAACGAGCGTCACGCCCGGATTCTTCGTCAACATCCGCACGCCGTACTGAACGTCTTTAAGCATGTTCGTGTCTCTCTGTGAAAATCCGTGGCCTCACTCGTAGCGCAACGCTTTCAATGGATCAACTCTCGTGGCCCGTCGCGCGGGCACATAACACGCCACCAGCGTGACGACAAACAAAACGATTGCGACGATCGCAAACGTCGTCACGTCCGTGGCCGCGACTTCAAACAACAACGTCGCGATCAAGCGCGTGAGGGCAAACGACGCCGCCAGACCAGCAACGACGCCGATAACGCCGAGCACGACTCCCGTCTTCAAGACGAGCTTCAACACGTCGCTGCGTTGAGCGCCAAGCGCCATGCGCACGCCGATCTCGTGCGTTCGTTGCGACACCGTGTAAGACATCACGCCGTAAACTCCGACCGCTGCCATCACGAGCGCGAGGATCGAAAACACGGTCAACAACGACGCGCTGAATCTTTGTCGCGCCACCGAAACCGAGAGCAGACTCTCCATCGTGCTGATCTCGCCAATCGGTTGTTGCG
>DASXXL010000688.1:0-5799 GCA_036503085.1 Pyrinomonadaceae bacterium
CCTCCAGTTCCAAACACTCCACCATCAACAACACCGCCTGTGCTCTGCACGGCGGCCCAACTCGGCGACACCGGCGCCGCTCCAGATCCGAACTGCGCTAACGCGCGTGTGCCCGTGCCGGGTGCGGTGAATGGATTCCCATACAAACTCGCGCCGCTCGCAAAGGCGACGAAAGCTTACTATCCCGACGATCCGTCGAACGTCTATCACACCTACATCAACGACCACACGAAGTTCAGGATTCATCACGGCGGCACCGTTGCGACGCACGTTCACCACCAGCACGCGCACCAGTGGTTAATGTCGCCGAACAGCGATGAAAGCGCGTATCTCGACAGCCAGATGATCAGTCCTGGCGCGAGCTACACGCTGGAGATGACTTTCAACGGCAGCGGTAACCGTAACAAAGTCGTCGGCGATTCAATCTTCCACTGCCACTTCTATCCGCACTTCGCGGCCGGCATGTGGGCCATGTGGCGCACGCACGATACGTTCGAAGAAGGTTCTACGGTCGAGAAGTACGGTATCCCGGTAACCGGCACGCGCGCTCTGCCTGACGGTGAGATCAAAGCCGGAACGCCGACGCCTGCGGTCGTGCCGATGCCGACGTTGCCGATGGCGCCGATGCCTTCGCCCGTGTTCATTCAAAACGGCCAGATCGTTTACGGCACACCGCAGAATCCCGATCCGACCGGCGACAAGGTAACTGTGAATCCCGGTTTTCCGTTCTTTATTCCGGGCATCGCGGGCATGCGCGCGCCGCACCCGCCACTCGATTTCGCGCCTGACGGTAACGGCGGTCTCATGGACGGCGGTCTGCCGCGTCACGTTACGACCGGCGGCACGATCGGTTATGAGAAGCACGATCAGTTTGACTGGAGTAAAGACTTCAACACGCTGAATGCGAAGCAGCTTCCAGAGCAGGGAACGCACGTCGAAAAAGTTGCCATGCAGTTCTTTGGCGTGCGCTGCCGTAACAGCTTCAGCCCCGATGGCGCTGCCAGCAACTGTCCACCGGCGGTTTCAGGTTCGCCACAGATGACTCAGCCGAAACCGCATGGCTTCGTGCTGAACGGATTGCCGCTTGGTCCACAACCCGGCGCGCCGTTCGCAGATCCCGCGGTCGACGACAACGGCCAGCCCATCAACGTCGATCCAACGACGCACAAGCAGGTTAAGCGCGTCTACAAAGCGGCGGCGATTCAGTTGAACGTGCTGCTCAACAAGCAGCGCTGGCACTATCCGCAGCAACGTATTCTCACGCTGTGGAACGATGTGAAACCGACGCTCGCGTTCACGCCGAACGGCGGCGGCCGCGCGCCCGAGCCGCTCTTCTTCCGCGGCAACTCCGGTGACATCATCGAATACTGGCACACGAACCTCGTGCCGAATTATTACCTCGTCGACGACTTCCAGGTGCGCACGCCGACCGACATTCTCGGCCAGCACATTCACCTCGTGAAGTTTGACGTTACGTCTTCTGACGGCGCCGGCAACGGTTTCAACTACGAAGACGGCACGTTCAGTCCCGACGAAGTGCAGGAGATCATTCACGCGATCAATAACGGCGGTTCGTGGACGCCGTGCGCCGGCTGCGGCGCGCCCGGACCACTCGCGCCCAAGCCGCCACCGGCGGAAATCTGCGGCGGCCCAAATCCGCCGGCGCAATGCGCGACGGCCTGGATGGGAGCGCAGACCACGATTCAACGCTGGTACCTCGATCCGGTTGTCGACAGTCAGAACGTCGATCGCACGCTTCGCACAGTGTTCACGCACGATCACTTTGGTCCTTCGACGCACCAGCAGGCGGGTCTCTACGCCGGTCTGCTAGTCGAACCGAAGAACTCGGTCTGGCAAAACACGGATGGCTCGCCGATGGGCGGCGGCACGATTAACACGCCGCCGGTGCGGCCCGACGGTGGTCCAACCAGTTGGCAAGCCAACATCATCATGCCGAACGCGTCGGACAGTTATCGCGAGTTCATGCTCGAGTATCAGGACCTGCAACTCGCGTATTTCGCGGGCTCCAGGACCGAGCCGAGTCCGGTAAAGAGCGAGGGCTGGCGCGATCCTTCTCACGCCATCAACCCGGCGCATTTTTCGCCGAACAACAACGTGATGCCGCGACTCGTCAGCACGGGAAACATTCCGATCACTGGCACGATGTCCGTGAACTACCGCAACGAGCCGATCTCGTTCCGCATCGGCACACCGATGCCGGGCAATCCCAATCCAGACCTGTCCTACGCTTTCGATAACCAGGCGGCGATGAAAGGGGATCCCAATTCACCACCCGATCCGATCACGCCGCTGATGCGCGCGTATCAAGGTGACAAGGTCCAGATTCGTTTGCTCGTCGGCGCTCACGTGTTCGCGCACCAGTTCAACATGATGGGGCCGCAGTGGTTTGCGGAACCTTCGTGGAAGAACTCCGGTTATCGCAGCGCGCAGCCGACGGGACTCTCGGAACACTTCGAGCTGTTGTTCAATGTGCCGTCTTCCTCGGCCCCACTTCCGTTCGGAGCTTCCAATACAGTCCGCAAGTGTCCTGACAAAACGTCGGACGGCAACTGCGTCGATTACCTCTACAGTCCGAGTCTTGACGAAACGGGTCTCGCAAACGGGTTGTGGGGCATCTTCAGGTCCTACGATCCGAACGCACTCGCGAACGGCGTGAAGCCGTTGCCGAATAACCCGGTTGGGCCAGGAACGAACGTTACCTACGCGACGTGTCCCGCAGGCGCGCCGCAGGTCACGTACAACATCACGGCGATCACGGCACAGCGATCGCTCGGGCTCATCACGCCCGTGCCCAATACCAACCCGCCGCAAGGCGAATTGATCTTCAACGATCGCGGCCCGCGTGAGAACTGGATCGGAACGCTCATGGGCATCATGTATGTGCGTACCGAGGATCTCCAGAACGGTCAACTCAAAGTCGGCACGCCGGTCGAGCCGTTGGTCCTGCGCGCGAATTCCGGCGATTGCATCAACGTCAACCTGACAAACGGGCTTGCCAAGTCAGCCGCCGACTCGAACTCGTTGTTGGTCTATCAGCACGACTTCAACTGGCCCAGCCCGTTCAACGGCAATGCGGGCGGTATGAAGCCGGCGTATCAGAAGATGTCGAAATTCGTCGGCCTGCATCCGCAACTGCTCAGCTACGACCCCATGTCGAGTTTCGGTTGGAACATCGGCTGGAACAGCGTGCAGCGTCCGGATCAGTTCGCCAACTTCGGCGAGACTGTCAAGTACCAGTGGTACGCGGGCACGATCTCACGCGGCGCCAACGGCGCGCTGACTTACGCGCCCACCGAGCTTGGCGCAGCTAACCTCTTCCCATCGGATCCGATGTTCCAGCATCCAAATGGTTTAATCGGCCAGATCATCATCGAACCGAAAGGATCGACCTGGTTCTGTGGTGACGTAGGTACTTCGACGCCATGCGAGAAAGGGGCCACGCCGACTACTCGCACCTCAGCGACAATCACCACTGGTACGGTCAAGTTCCGTGAGTTCTCGATAATGATTAGCGACGCGTTGTTCACTTCGGACACGACAACTGCAATCAACTATCGCAGTGAACCAAAGAACTTCCGCTACACGACAGACGCGCTGAATAATCCCAACACCGACTATTCCTGCATGACTTCGAACTTGCTGGAAATCGCGGGATCGTCGCCCGCCGGTGAGCCGAAGACGCCGATATTCACGGCGAACCCCGGCGACGC
The DNA here is from genome assembly GCA_036503085.1 of Pyrinomonadaceae bacterium. Lineage (GTDB taxonomy): Bacteria > Acidobacteriota > Blastocatellia > Pyrinomonadales > Pyrinomonadaceae > PSRF01. The sequence goes on from DASXXL010000688.1 coordinate 3,732, forward strand.
GGTTCGCTTCCGCATGACTCACCCGATGGGCACTGGCGACTCGCTGGTGTTCACGGTCCACGGTCACGCGTGGCAGCGCAATCCTTATCAGCAGAATTCGCTCGTCATCGGTAACAACAATCTGTCGCAGTGGCTTGGCTCCCGCGACAACCACGGTTCCTCGGATCACTTCGAGCTGGTCATCCCGCAAGCCGGTGGCCGGTTCGGCAGGCAAGGCGATTACTTGTACACCGCTTATCTGGCGGACCAGGCATCGCTCGGCGCGTGGGGTCTCTTCCGCGTCGGTAACCCGGGAACACCAACAGGAAACGGTGTGTGTACGCAGCTTCAATCAGCGCCCGCGGCCGCGCCGACGCAGCCGAGACCGGACGCTCTGGATCTACAGAAGCGCTTCCACCGGCCAGCTAGCCAAGGCAGCGTCAAACCATGACGCTGCCCTACCCCGAATTGTGGTAGCGCCCTGGGAGCGCAGGCGTCCCGCCTGCAAGACGGCGAAGAGGGCGCTCTCTCAGTGTGTTGCAGGCGAGACGCCTGCGCTCCCAGGTCACCACCCGAATTGGAATTAGTAACTCTCTCACTGAAGGAGGAACCGTCAAATGGCGGGCAAAGGCGGTAAAAAAGGAAAAGGAAAGAAGGGCAAGGAGAAGAATGGCAGCACTCCCTGGTCTGATACGGTAGCCGTCATTCTCCGGCGCGACTGTGCCGAAGCACTCTACGCGGCCCTCGTCATCGCGCTTGGCACCTTGCCGACTCCAAAAAAGAAGAAAAAGAAGAAGGACAAAGGTAAGAAGAGCAAGACCAAGAGCAAAGGCAAGGGCAAAGATGGTGGCGGCAAGGGTAAAGGCGGTAAGAAGTAGTCGCGCGGACGCTGCGGTTCCCGCACGGCACAAGGACTTCTGCCTTGAACTCATAAATCTCGCCAGACAGAAGGATGTGCCCTGGGATGTTCGGCGCCTCGCCGTATTACTCGCCGAACAGCAGATTCTGAAACTGCGGCCCGACGATCTCGAAAGCTTCGACGCAATCTTCGTCGCGCTGGACCTGAAGCAGCCCGGAATCGAACGCGCGCTTACTGCCGCCGTTCTGAAAGAAGGGTACACCACCACCGAGCTGCGTGGTTTCAGCGTCGAGTTTCAGCGCAAGCTCTCGCGATCCAATCGCGTGCATCGTAAGATGCGCCGGCCCAACATCGATGCCGCCGCGGTGCGCGACTTCATTGCGCTCGCGCGCCGCGACTGCAAACTCACTCTCGCTCGTTACCTGTTCACGCCGGAAGAGATCGTCGATCGCGTGCTGCAACAAGTGAGGGTGAGCGACGGATTGAACGACGTCGACGTGGCGCAGCCGCGTTTCGTCGATACCGAACTCACGCACGTGTGGCGGAGTTTGCCGGAGTTTGAAGCGCGCATCCTGAAACGTCTTTGTGCGGGCACGAAGATTTATTGGGTCAGCGACGCTACCGGTTGCGAGATCAATTCGCTAGTCGAGTATCCGCTGTCCACGGTCGTGCTGGTTATCAAGCCGCCGGGCAGTCATTACGAATTCGAGATCAAGCGCGCGGGACGCAAGGGCAATCCGCTCAACGTTGTCTTTACGCGCAACGGAAATCGCGTTCCGCCGTCGCATCGTCTCGACGGTGGCGCAATGCAGTGGTTGCTGCGTTACGAGGCGAACAACGCGGCGAAGTTGAGCCTGATTTATCGGCTGGTCCATGGCGTGGACGCGCCATTGCCGGGATACCTCGCGCGCAACAACGTGTTCAATGTTCCGGTGAATGCCTCAGTGAATGCCTCAGTGAATGGAAGCCAAGCGCCGGCCTTTCGCTATTTCACCGAGCCACGCGTGTTTGGCGGTGTTGGTTTTCAGGATATGCGCGCGTCGATGAAGGCGGCGGTGGACGCGTTGCAGACTGAGGAAGGTGAGTTTTTGCCGCAGGTTCCCGGCGACATGGCGCTGACCGGAGAGTTTCTCAGTCACATCGCGCCGGCGCAGGCGTTGGTTTGCGGGACGAGCTCGTTTCGACTGGATAAAGTCGCGACCTACTTGTCGGCCGAAGGCGCTGAGACTT
>DASXXL010000689.1:0-1946 GCA_036503085.1 Pyrinomonadaceae bacterium
ATGCCGAATGACTCGCATTTGCGTGCAGTGGCCCAAATCGGCATCGACACGCTGAACCAGAAACACGGCGAGGGCCGTTTTCATCTGTTTCACCGCCGGCGACAGTGGAACGCGGGTGAAAACAAGTGGATGGGCTGGGAACGAAAACGCGGCAAGCTCGAAGAGTTTAACCGGCTGTTGCGTGGCGCGCGCGACACGAGCTTCGTCGTGCGCACTGCGGACGACGCGTTGATGAAGTCCATTCGTTACGTCATCACGCTCGACACGGACACGCAACTCCCGCGCGACGTTGCGCGCAAGCTGATCGGCGCCGCCGAGCATCCGCTCAACCGCCCGCGCTTTGACGACGCAACGAATCGCGTGGTCCATGGTTACGGCATTCTGCAACCGCGCGTCAGCATCTCACTCAGCAGCGCATCGCGCTCGAGGTTTGTCCAGATCTTTTCCGGCTACACGGGCATCGATCCGTACACGACGGCGATTTCCGACGTTTATCAGGACCTCTTCGGCGAAGGCAACTTCACCGGCAAGGGTTTGTATGACGTCGATGCTTTTCAGCGCGCGCTTGCCAATCGCGTGCCGGAGAACGCGCTGCTCAGTCACGACCTGTTTGAATCTCTCTTCGCGCGCGCGGCACTCACGACGGACATCGAAGTGCTCGACGAATATCCCGCGTCGTACGAAGCATTCGCGAAACGGCTGCATCGCTGGACGCGCGGCGACTGGCAGATCATTCGCTGGCTCTTTCCGCGTGTGCCGAATGCCAGCGGGCAAAAAGTTCGCAACCCGCTGCCGCTGATCGCGCGTTGGAAGATTTTCGACAACCTGCGCCGTAGCCTCGTCGCGCCTTCACTGTTTCTCTGGCTCGTGGCCGCGTGCACGATCTTTCCGCGTACGGCCTGGCTGTGGGCGTTGTTTGTCCTCGTCGTGATCGCGTTTCCGGTTTATCTGCACGTCACGACCGGTCTGCTCACGCATCCGCGTGGTACTCCCTGGACCAGCCATTTCTGGAGCATGTGGGGCGACTTCCGCACCAACACCGCTCAGATCGCGTTCTCGTTTGTTTTACTGCCGCACCAGGCCTATCTCATGTGCGACGCGATTGGCCGCACGCTTTATCGCCAACTGATCTCGCACCGCAAACTACTCGAATGGGTTTCGGCCGCTGAAGCGGAAAGATCGGTGCGCTACGACGTCGCTTCTTATTTGCGGCTGTTGTGGCCGGCGGAGATCCTCGCGCTCGTTTCGCTTGGTCTAACCGTCTTTTTCAAACCTGACGCACTGCTGTTGATGAGCATTCTCGCCGCAGTCTGGATCGTTTCGCCGTTCATCGCCTTGTGGGCCAGCAAGCCGCGTCCGCTCGTGCGGCAGGCCCTCAGTCTCGAAGAGAGAAACTTCGCGCGTTTGATCGCCCGGCGCACGTGGCGCTTCTTCGAGACCTTCGTCGGCGCCGAAGACAATTGGCTCCCGCCCGACAACTTTCAGGAAGATCCGTCGCCAGTCACCGCCCATCGTACTTCGCCGACGAACATGGGGCTGTTGTTACTCGCGACCGCTTCCGCGCGTGAGCTCGGTTATGTCAGCACGTTGGAGCTCGTCGAACGACACGAACTCACGTTCGCGACCCTCGCGAAGTTGAACCGGCTGCACGGCCATTTCTTCAACTGGTACGACACGAAAACGATCCAGCCGCTGATGCCGCAATACATCTCTACGGTCGACAGCGGCAATCTCGCCGGTCATCTGGTTGCGATCAAGCAGGGCGCTATCGAACTGCCCGACGACAAGTTGTTTGGCCCGCACGTCATTCAGGGACTCACCGACACGCTCGACGCGCTCACGCTCGAAGCGACGCTCGTCGGGACTTTTCGCCAACGCACAGACGTCGTGACGGTACGCCAGTTGGAAAATGAGATCTCCGCCTGTCGCAAGCTGCTGGACGCAGA
>DASXXL010000690.1:0-10170 GCA_036503085.1 Pyrinomonadaceae bacterium
CGGCGCGGATCGCACAGAATGCTGCGTTGGCCCAACGCTCGCGGGCCAAGCTCAGCGCCGCCGTCGAACCAGCCGATGATCTTCCCGTCGCATAACAACTCCACCCCGTCCGAAACAACATCAGTCGAGCGCACGACGTTGACCGCGTGTCCGTTTTTAAGCGCGGCCGATATGTCTGCGGACGAATAAGCGCGGCCGAGAGCGTCATGCGCAAGGCGCCGCCGTGAATTGTGCCCGGTGAGTTGCCAGAGTCCGTAATACGCAGCGCCGACTGCCGGACCGCTGTCTTCCGCCGCGGGCATGATGTAGACGTGCTTGTAACCCGACTCGCGAATCAGCCGCTCGTTGGCGATGCTGTTCAGCGCCACACCGCCCGCATAACACAGATTGTCGCTGCGACAAAGTTCGCGCAGCCGTTGGACCAGGTAGAGCAACGCGACTTCGAGCGCGGCTTGCACCGAAGCCGCGAGTGCTTCGTACTCGCGTGCGGCGTTGGGCCAGCGGCGATCGTGCCGGAATCGCAGCGGCACGGTATCTTTGAAATGGAAACACCCGCGCTCGATGTCGAAGAAGTCGCTCGCCGGAAACGTGGGCTCGGCGTACGGAGCAAGACCCATCACCTTCCCGGCTTCGGTTGACTCGCCGAAGATCTGTTCCGCAGCCGCGGAGAACATGCCGCCGAGACTGCCGAACGAAGGCATTTCGCCGTCGTACGTCACGAACCACGCGCCGCGATCGATGACGTGTTTCTCGAGCGGCACGATGCTCGTGCCCGCAGCGTAGTAAAGCGAGATCGTCTCCCACGCGTCGCCGGAACTGCCGTTGAGCAACTGCTGCTCTGCGGGCGTGAAGTCAGACGCAGGTGAACCTGCACCGTCGATAATCAAGATCGCCGCTTCGTCGTAACCGGAAGTAGCAAACGCGCTGAAGGCGTGGCCGTAATGGTGCGGCATCGTGAGTAGCGGAACGTCGTGCGCGCGCAGGTTCAGGAAAGGATCCAAGCGGATGTCGTGGGCTTCGTCAGTCAATCGACCCTGAACACACAGCACTACAAGGTCGAGTTCAGCAGGATCGATTCCCGCGTAATCGAGACAGTACTTCGCGGCCAACGATGGACCGCGGCCGTAAAGACGATGCCGTTTCCAACGAGAGAGACGCTCTTCCTGAATCGCGACGACGATCTCGTCGCCGTGCAGCAGACACACGGAACCGTTATGCGAGGCACTGATCCCGAGGACCCATGGTTTTTCCGGTGAGGGCACGGAGTTTAAATTTTATGCAGACACGACTTCACTCAGAGCTGGTTTTTCAGGCTGCGGAATGAGGGCGGCGATCTCTTCGACGATGTAGCGAGTCGAGTTCGGCAGTGCAAGGTTGGCGGTCGCCGCGCGCATGCGCGAGTAGTGAACTTCGTCTTCCATCATCCGGCGCACGACGTTGACGACGTCGCTGGCGCGATTGAGCATCACGCCCGCGCCGCGCTGCGCGATCAACCGCGCCGTGCCCGCTTCCTGCGGCATCGGATCGGTGATCACGTCGGCGATGATCGGCACACGACAAGCGAGCGCTTCGAACGTGGTCAGGCCCCCGAGTTTCGAGATCATCACGTTCGCCGCGCTCATCAATTTCTCGACCTCGTCTGAATAGCCAATCACCTTTACCGGGAAAGGCGCTTCGCCGGCAATCGACTCAGCCGCTACGCGCAAGTCTTCGTTTTTGCCGGCGAGAAAGATCGCCTGCACGTCGAGCTCACCGTGTACGAGTTCGCGGAAGATCTGCGGGATGTTGCCGCCGCCGATCCAACCGGCGTTAACGAACACCGTAAACTTTTCCGGATCGAGGCCGAGTGCGCGTCGCGCGGCTTGCGCCGCTTCTTCACCGGGATAAGCAAACTTCGGATGCACGGGCATGCCCGAGATCTTGATCCGTTCGGGCGCCACGCCGTAGTCGATCAACTGCCGCCGCGCTTCTTCGCTCGCAACCAGGTAAAGCGTCACCGCGTCGCAGGCCCAACCTTTCCAAAAGCCGTAACAAGGATCGGTCACGACCGAAACCAGCGGCACGCGATCGGCGAGATTTAGTTCCTTAAGCACGCGCCCGAAGAGATGTTGCGTAAGCGGATGAACACTGACGACGATGTGCGGACACCAGCGCTCGAAAAGTCCGGCGACGTAACCGATGCAACGCTTATGAAAAAACTCGCGCGTCTCGGGGCGAACACGATTCAGGATCCAGTAGTAATACTTCATCCAGTGCTGCCGATTGCGCAGCAGCCAGTTGTAAAGACGGACCAGCTTGTCGGCCAGATGATGCGACTCCTCGACCGCGCGCACCACGCGAATCGCGTACGACTCGCCGTCGAGAAACTTCTGCACGCCCGCAACGATCGCGGCCGCGGCGGAGCGATGCCCGCCACCCGTGTCGGACGAGATGATCAGGATCTTCGGAATGCGAGGCTGGTCTGGCATTTTCAATCGGCAATCGGCAATCGGCAATCGGCAATTCCCACTGCATCGAGCTCGCGCCGCGCTTTCTTCATCTCGCGCTCGAGTTTCTTGATCTGGATCAAGTGACCGGGATTGAACGGCAGCGACGGGTAGTAACTGTTCGATTCGTGTGTGCAGAAACAACCGTTCCCGGCGTGTTTGCGGCGTTCCTTCATCGCCGGCGAGAGCCAGAGTTTCTGGAAGTTCCAATCGAAGTCGCGCAGGTTGCCGATCGGCGCGAGGTTTTCGCACGACGAAACAGTTCCCTCGTCGTAGATCACGCCGCCCGCAGTGCCGGCGTAACACTTCATCTGTGCGGTCTGCGTTTCCTGGGTCTTCGCGATCAGGCCGTGCATGTAGATGTCGATCGCGGCTTTGAAGAAACCGGCTTTGCCGGTGTAGTTGTTTTTGATCGCCGCGTGACGCGAGTCGTCGTCGATCATCTGTGCGAGTTGCGCGTAACGCGAATGATCGATCTCCAGCTCCTGCGGATCGGCTGAAGGCGGACGAATGTAGTTGAAGTTAACTTTGTCAGGCTGGAGGTTGTATTTCAGAAAGTCGTACCACTCGAAGATCGTGTCCTGGTTCGAGTTCATGAAACAGGTGCACGTCTGCACGTCGAGGCGCGGATACTCTTTCTTAATCTGCTGAAGCTGCCGCGCGGTGTCGATCGCGATGTCCCACGAGCCGGGCTTCTGCCGAATCTTCTCGTGCTCGTTTTTCAGGCCGTCGATGCCGAGCGCGACCGTGACGTTTAGATTCGGACACTCCTGCAGGATGCGCGTCACGTCCGGAAAGATCCGCTTTTGGATCTGGCCGTTGGACATGATGTAGATCGATTCGAGCTTGTTGTTGCTGTAGAACGCGCGCGCGATTTCAGGCAGGTCTTTGCGCGTGAACGGCTCGCCGCCCGCGAGAATCAGCACCCCGAGATTGCCGCCGAGCGTCTCCGAAATCTTTTCGATCTCGTGCGTTTTCATTTGCAGCTTTTTGCGCGGGCGATCGTCGAGCTCGTCAGTGAAGAAGCAGTGCGTGCAGCGCATGTCGCAAACCGAAGTCACTAGAATGTTCAGCAACACCGGCGAAAACGGCTGCCCGAGCGCGAGCTTCGCGTACCGCTTCAATAATTCTTTCGTCGTAAAATCCATCTCACCTCAATCTTTCTCGCGCTAATTACACACGAGAACTTAACTACTAAGCTATTTGAAGACGCATTGTCAACGAGAGTTTCCTGACGATTTTTAGCTGGCGGGAGCAAAACGCGGCGCTTCGGTGACGATCACGTCCATCACGCGAAAAGAACCACCGGCAGGCACTTCGAAAGACACGTCGACATAGCCGCTCTGACTCTCGACAATATCCGAGACGACTTCGCTGATGCGTTCGGGTTCGACTGTGCCCGTGGATTTCGCGCCGCGTTCCGCATCGGCAATCGACCAATTGACGAACCCGCGCGCGACGCTCACACGCGCGTAGAACAAATAGCGGCCGTTGCGTCGCACCGGAATGCGCTGCCATAACTTGCCGCCCGCGAGGGCCGCCATCGCCTGGCCGCCAGTCACAGTCATCGCTTGCACCGGGCCCGCGACCGACCAGTCGTCGGCGAGTTGATTCGAACGCGTCGTCAGACGAAACGAAGGGTTGCGCGCGAGATTCGTTCCATTGAAGAGGCCGAGGTCCTGCGCGCGTTCGTGTTGATACGAGCAGCCTTCGACGGTTCCACTCGAAGAGCGCACGCGAATGCCGGGGCTCTGCTCGCGTCGATCGCGCACGAACAAGTCATTACCGATTAACTGCACGAACACGCCGGGCGAGATCTCCGAGCGTCGTTCGAGGACGATGTTCTCGCCCGTGTCGAGACGTTGAATATCGATGCGGCGGTCGGTATGGACCCAATTCTTGTCGTGCAGGTTCAACGGCTCGAGCCGTTTGTCGGCGAAGTAAAGCACGGTGCCGCCGGGTTTGTACTCGTAAGAGATCTGCCGGAAGTACAAGCGCGGATCGAGATAGTAGTCGGCGAGTCGTTGCTGCGTGGCCCTATCGTGCGGCGCGAATTTGATCGGCCGTTGCTCCATCATCGCGTCGTGCAGCAACATCGCGCTCGCGGGTCGGCCGTCCACTTCCCAATAACAATTGAACGTCGGGTCTTCATAAATCCAACCGCCCATTTCGGGAATCCAGACTTCCGCGCCGACATGCGTGTCGACCCCGAACAGTCCCTTCTGCACGGCGACACTCAAGCCTACCGTGCGCGCAGTCAGACCAGCGGCTTCACAAAGCGCGACGTAGATCTCGGCGAGATTTCCGCAGAGCACGGGCTGGCCGGCTTTCATCTGATCGTAGGCTTCGCGCGGATTGCGCGTCGTCAAACCGGGAAAGCCCTGGCGATTGTGTTGGGCCAACCATTGGCGAATCTTGTTGGCGCGTTGCCAAGCCGAGTCGGAGCCGAAGTTGTCAAAGCCGATTTCACGACGGAAGAAAGCAATGTCTTCGGCGCTCAACCGTTCGCGCGGTGCGATGCGTTTTTGGATCGCGGGAACGCCGACGATCTGATCGCCGCGACGATAAATCGAGAGCCGTCCGAGCTCCTCGCCGTCGGACGTGCGACTCGTGATCGTGACGATCGTTTCGCCTTCGGGAAGATCGACGCGAAAGTCGGAGATGGAAATTTTTGGTTCGGCAGGTGGACTTGGGTTGCGCGACCAGAATGAAACACCGAACCCGGCGACGAACGACAGGAGAATTATTAGGCTTATGGCCCACGGGGAACGCAACTTCTCTTGCACTTGGCCCATCGTGAGAGACGTTCTAAATCTGAATACGAACTTAAACGTGAACGGGCGTGCGGCGAGAATAGCACGGCGTGTGTTCGGAGTTCTTTGTCGTTTTGTAAAGTTTTGTAAATGCTAGGAACGGTTTTGGATGCCGAGCGCGCGCATGCGGCGATAGAGGTGGCTGCGGTCCACGCCCATCAACTCCGCGGCGCGCGAGACGTTGCCGTCCGCTTCTTCCAACTTCCGCTGAATGAACTCGCGATGGTATGCCTCGGTCGCCTCCTTGAATGACGGAAAGCGAAACGAAGCCGCGGGCGGTTCTTCCTTGCCGTGAGGCGGCAAGTCGTTGGCCGAAACTTTCGTGCCCGGATGCATGATCACGACGCGCTCGATCGTGTTGCGCAACTCGCGCACGTTCCCGGGCCATGAATAGGACTGCAACTCCTCCAACGCTTCCGCCTGAAATTGCTTCGGCTTCTTCGCGTACGCGCGCGAGAAGTGTTGATTGAAATAGTCGACGAGCAGCGGCACGTCTTCGAGTCGTTCGCGCAGCGGCGGCAACTCAAACGGAATCACGTTCAAACGATAGAACAGATCCGCGCGGAAGTTGCCGTTTTCGATCTCCACGAAGAGACGCTTGTTTGTCGCGGCGATCACGCGCACGTCGACAGTGACCGAAGCGCCACTGCCGACTGGCTCGAAACGTTGCTCCTCCAACACGCGCAAAACTTTAGCCTGCACCTTCGGACTCATGTCGCCGACTTCGTCGAGGAAAATCGTCGCGCCGTCAGCGATCTCAAACTTCCCTTTCTTCGCGGCGGTCGCGCCGGTGAACGCGCCTTTCACGTGACCAAACAGTTCGCTTTCGATCAACTCTTCCGGAATCGCCGCGGAGTTCACTTCCACGAACGGCGCTGGCGCGCGACGCGACTCGGCGTGAATCGCCCGCGCGACCAGTTCCTTGCCCGTGCCCGATTCGCCGTAAATCAAAACGCGTCCATCAGTCGGCGCAACGACCGAGATCTGTTTGCGCAACGCGCGCATCGCCACCGACTCGCCCACCATCGTGTACTCGCGCGCGAGCGCCGCGGCCATGTTGGCGTTGATCAACTCGAGTCGCTGCTGGCGCAAAGCATTGCGCACGGTCAGCACGGTCTTCTCGATCGAGAGTGGTTTTTCGATGAAGTCAAACGCGCCGAGCTTGGTGGCGCGCACGGCGGTTTCGATGTTGCCGTGACCGGAGATGATCACGACGGCGGCTTCCGAACCCGCGGCGCGCAGTTGTTTCAGAGTTTCGAGACCATCGATGCCGGGCAGCCACACGTCGAGCAGGATGCAACCGTAAGCCCGTTTGCCGAGGGCCTTGAGACAGTCTTCGCCGCTGGCAACGGTGTCGGCCGCGAAGCCTTCGTCTTCCATGACGGCGCGCAGCGTGTCCCGAATGCCGCGTTCGTCGTCAACGATGAGTATCGAGTCCATCTAGAAGTACTCTCACTGGGACCGCAGGCGTCTCGCCTGCAAATCTGCGATTTCACTAACGTGCGTTTGCAGGCGAGACGCCTGCGGTCCCAACCAGGAGCGTGCCGATTTAGCGCTTAAGCGGCGGTCGGCAGTTCGATCAGAAATCGGGAACCGCGCGGATCGTTTTTCTCGGCTCGGATACGCCCGCCGTGTTCGAGAATAATTTGCTGAACGATCGCGAGACCCAAACCGGTGCCGCTGTCGCGCCGCGAGAAGTATGGCTGAAACAGCCGGCGAAAATCACCCGGCTCGATTCCCTGGCCCGTGTCGGCGACTTCTGCGTTCACCACGCTTCGCTCGGCGTCGTGGCTCGTTGAAATCGTGATGCGCTTTTCAGGCGCGGTAAACACGGCTTCGATCGCGTTGTCGATCAAGTTTACAAAGACGCGTTTGATCTGTTCGACGTCGAGCAACGCCGGCGGTAGATCGCGATCGAGCTGGAGTTCGATGCTGAGGCCTTCGAGACGCTCCTGGTAAAGCCCGACCGCCTGACTGATCACGTCGTTGAGGTTTGCGGTTTCGAGACGCGTCGCGGGCAGACGCGCGAAACGCGAAAACTCATCGACCATCGCTTTGAGACCCGCGACTTCACGGCTGATCGTTTCGGTGCATTCGCTGATCACTGCCGCGACACGTTTCTCATCCGCGCCGTCGTGGTTTGCGCCATTCGCCCCGTTGCCGTTCGCGCCTGCCACGCGCGCGTAGCTCTTCGCGATCCTTTCGGCGGAGAGTTGAATCGGCGTTAACGGGTTCTTGATCTCATGGGCCATGCGGCGCGCGACTTCACTCCACGCCGCTGCGCGTTGCGCTGCCAGCAACTCCGAAAGATCTTCGATCACGAGCACGACGCCGCGGCGCGAACTAACACCACCGCGTAACGCGGTCGCCGTCATCGCCACCGGCAACGCGCCGCTGCCGTTTGCGCCGCCTTCGAGTTGCGTCTGTTCGGTCGCATGACCGGCGCGACGCGCACGCCGCAACAGGCGATCGACAACGGTCCAGTCATCGCTCGCGATCAACGCGCTGAGTTTTGGGTTCTTTTCGAGTTTGTCAGTCAGGCCGATCATCCGTGACGCCGCCGGATTCAAGGTCGTGACGCAGTCGTTCTCGTCGAGTGAAATGACGCCGGTGGTGAGCGAGTGAAGAATGGTCTCGATGTAATTACGTCTTTCGCGGAGGGCGTCGTTCTTGTCGCGCAGCTCCGCGGCGCCCGCTTCGATGCTGCGCCGGTTTTCCTCGAGTTGCGTCGTCATCTGGTTGAAGGACGCTGCGAGCAGCGCGAGTTCGTCGTCCGCGACAGTCGTTACGCGATGCGAAAGATTACCGCGCGCGATCTCGTTCGATGCTTCAGCGAGCGCTTTAATCGGCGTGGCGATGCCGCGCGCGAGATAGATCGCGATCCAGCTCGACGCAAATAACAGAATCAACGTCATCAAGCCGAGCGTCGAGAGGCCGAGCAAACGCACACGACGCTGCTTGCGCACGAGATCCTGGTAGTCGCGCTCTGAACCGCTGACTGCGTCTCTGAGGTTTGTGTCGGCGCGTTTCTGCGGCGCGATGATCAGTAATTCTGAGTCGTTCAACGGCACGGCAATCACGTCGAACTCTTTGCCGTCAGCGAGACCGACACCGGTTGGACCACGATAACTACGCGCCTGTTCGAATAGGTTGTCGAGCCGCTGCGCATCGTCCGCCGGCAGTTTGGCGCGACTGTTCACCACCACGTTTCCATCGCGCGAAATGATCTCGATGCCGACAAGTTGTCCTGACGACACGATCTGATCGATCGTCGTCTGGCGTTGTTCGAGCGGCTGTTTGTTCAGCAGCATGACGAGCAACGACGCGGTGTCCTGGAGTGCTTGCTGCTGGTTCGAAAGTGTTTGCCGTCGCAATTCAGTTGCTTGTCGCACGATCTCATCCGGCAGAACGTAGAACCATTTTTCGAGCGAGCGGTTGAGAAAGAGATACGAGAAGACGGCCATCGCCGTGATCGGCAGAAAGCTGATCGATATGAAATAGACCAGCAGGCGCGTCTTTACTTTCGAACCGAGCTGGCGCTCTTTGCGCTCGCGGCGCAGCTTGAGCAGATTGCGAACGAAGATGAAAAGAAAGACGAAGAACGCGACGAAGTTGAGGGTCGAGAGCGCGTAGAGCACGAGCGCGTCGGAAGCCGTGTCGGGCTTGACGACGGTCCAGAGCCAGAGTTGTTGGGAGACGATGATCGCGAGCAACAGCAGGACAGTGATGCCTAAAACCCACAGCAGCACGCGGCGGCGACGGCGAATTCGCTCCCTCCGCTCGGGTGTCAGGTTGTCTGCGCTGTCGTTCATGAAGCCTCAAAAGTTTAGCATGGCCAGTCCGGCGCACCGACCGCGCGGATTGGAATGCACGCGAGCGGTGGCCTAGAATGGCGCGCCATGCGCCAGATCCTCTTCAACGACTATGGCCGCCTGCGCAGTGGGTGGCGGCTGCTGATTTTCATCCTCGTTCTCATCGCCGTCCTTTTCTTATTAACGACTCTTCTCCGCGTCGCTTACTTCGCCCTCGTTCAGTATGGTCCAACGATCCCCCACGCCGACTTCATCGCTGACGTGATCTTCCGCCTGATGTTAATGCTGGCCGCGCTCGGCGTCGGTTACATCTGCGCGCGCTGGCTCGAAGGTCTGCCGTGGCGCTCGCTCGGACTCACATTTCATCACGACTGGTTGCGCGACCTGCTGGTCGGATTCGCGATCGGATTCACTTCGTTGGCCCTCGCCGTTGGTATCGCAACCGCCGCCGGTGGACTCCGCTTCTCGTTGTCCGGCAGCGCAATGGCAGGCGCAGTCCTGCGCGCCCTCGTCGGCACGACTCCTTTACTATTCGTCGCGGCCCTCGCCGAAGAAGCACTCTTCCGCGGTTACGCTTTACAAACGCTGACGCGCGCGCGGCTCGCATTATTAGGTCTGCTGCTCACGTCCGTGCCGTTTGCCGGCGTTCATCTTTCCAACCCGAACGTCGTGCCCGGCGTGACTTTCGCCAACACCGCAATCGCCGGCATCTGGCTCGGCGCCGCGTACCTGCGCACGCGCAGCCTATGGTTTCCACTCGGCGTGCACTGGTCGTGGAACTGGGCGTTGGGCTGGTTCTTCGGTCTGCCGATCAGCGGCATCAATTTCGTTGCGCACCCGCTTTTGAAAGGAAACGATCTCGGTCCGGCGTGGCTAACAGGCGGCACGTATGGTATCGAAGGCGGCGTTGCATGCACCATCGTTCTGATCATTTCGACGCTCTTCATCTGGCGCACGCGGCTCGTTTCCGCAACGCCGGACCTGAAAAAGCTTACGTCCGAAGAAAACCCTGCGATACCATCGCGCGTACCAGACATTCGTTCTGCTGAAACCACTTAA
>DASXXL010000691.1:0-3716 GCA_036503085.1 Pyrinomonadaceae bacterium
TCATGCCGTAGTTGCCGAAGAACGCTTTCACGCGGCCGATCGATTTCGGCTGATTGTGATCGAGACGATAGCCGCCGTCGTCTTTCACGATGCGCGGCACCGGCAGAAACGGTTCGAGTTCTTTCGTGCAACAACAGGGACCGGAACCTGGTCCACCACCGCCGTGCGGCGTTGAAAACGTCTTGTGCAAGTTGAGATGGATTACGTCGACGCCCATGTCGCCGGGACGCGCTACGCCGACGAGCGCGTTCATGTTCGCGCCGTCCATGTAAACGAGGCCGCCCGCCTGGTGCACGATGTCGCAGATCTCTTTGATGTTGCGTTCGAAAAGACCGAGGGTGTTTGGGTTCGTCAACATCAAGCCGGCGACGTCGCCGTGGCCGCAGAGTTCGCGCAGATGGTCCAAGTCGGTTAGTCCTTCGGCGGTCGATCTGATCGTCTTAACCGAGAAGCCTGACAGATGCGCGGATGCGGGATTCGTGCCGTGAGCTGAGTCGGGTATTAACATCGTGCGGCGGCCCGAACCGGCAGCGCCGTCGCGCGCGTCGAGAAACGCGCGGATCATCATGATGCCCGTCATCTCGCCGTGTGCGCCCGCGGCGGGTTGTAACGAGACACCGGGAAGACCGGTAATCTCCGCGAGGCATTCCTGCAACTCGTAGATCACCTGTAACGCGCCCTGAATGTCTGCTTCATCCGCGAGCGGATGAAGGTTTGCGAAACCCGCGATACGCGCGACGCGCTCGTTGAGACGCGAGTTGTACTTCATCGTGCACGAGCCGAGCGGATACATGCCGATGTCAATCGAGTAGTTCCACGTCGACATGCGAATGAAGTGGCGTACCACGTCGACTTCGCTGACTTCCGGCATGCCTTCGAGATCGTCGTCGCGTTGAAACTCTTTCGGAATCAGCGTGTCGATGGGCGATTCTTCGACGTCGAGCGCAGGCAGGCGATAGCCGATGCGCCCGTGCTGCGAACGCTCGAAGATCAGTTGTTCGTTAGGACTGATGTGACCCGTAACTTTAGTGATGCCGTCCCTCATAATTCACTTAGCGCAGAGACAAGGCTGTCGATCTGTTCGCGCGTGTTCGTCTCGGTAACACAAACGAGAAAGTCGTTGTCATGACCGGGCATGAAGCGCGACAAGGCAATGCCACCTTCGATCTCTTTTTCTTTTGCGAGTCGCGACAACAGTTCGGTGGCATTCCCAGGACCGCGCACCACGAACTCGTCGAAGCGCGGGCCAGTGAAGGGAATTGAAAATCCTTTCACACCCGCTATACGCCGCGCCGTGTACGCCGCTTTCTGCACACATTGCTGCGCGACTTCCTGAATGCCGCGGCGGCCCATCGTTTCCATGTAGACCGTGGCGGCAAGCGCGATCAGTCCTTCGTTGGTGCAGATGTTCGACGTCGCTTTCTCGCGGCGAATGTGTTGCTCGCGCGTCGCGAGTGTGAGCACGAAACCGCGATGGCCTTTCTTGTCGTAAGCCTCGCCGACGAGTCGGCCGGGAATCTGCCGCGCATACTTGTCGCGCGTGGCAAACAGCCCGACGTATGGACCACCAAACGAAAGCGGCACGCCGAACGACTGACCTTCGGCGACGACGATGTCGGCGCCGCACGCGCCCGGCGACTTCAGCAGTCCGAGCGACATCGCTTCGGTAATCGCGACGACGAGCAATGCGCCCTTCGCGTGGGCTGCGTCCGCGAGTGCTTTGAGATCTTCGATACAGCCGAAGAAGTTTGGCGATTGAACGACGATCGCCGCCGTCTGATCGTCGACTGCTTCCGCCAACGCCGCTCCGCCCTGACCTGTCTTCTGGTCAAAGTCAGTGACTTCGAGATCGATGCCCGCGTGCTGCACGTAAGTCTTCACGACTTCGAGATACTGCGGATGCACTGCCGCTGACGCGATCACTTTCGAGCGACGCGTCACGCGCTCGGCCATCAACACCGCTTCAGCGAGAGCGGTCGAACCGTCGTACATCGACGCGTTCGCCAGGTCCATGCCAGTTAACTGACAGACGAGTGTTTGAAACTCGAAGATCGTTTGCAGCGTGCCTTGCGAGATCTCGGGTTGATACGGCGTGTAAGCCGTGAAGAACTCGGAACGCGAGATGATGTGATCGACGATCGTCGGAATGTAATGCGAATAAGCGCCCGCCCCGAGAAAGCTGGTGCGGCGCGCGGCCGTGTTTCGTTGGCCCAATCGTTCAAACTTGTCGAGCAGTTCGATTTCCGAAAGGGCGGCGGGAGTGTTCAGCGGCCGCTGTAAACGCAGTTGCGGTGGGATCGATTCAAACAGTTGCTCAGCAGACTCAAGTCCGATCGCCTCGAGCATCTCCCCGCGCTCTTCCGGCGAGTTAGGAATGTAGCGCAAGATTATTCGCTCTCAGCTTTCGTGAAATCTTCGTATTCCGCGGCGGTCAGCAGGCTGTCGACCTCGCCGGGATTGTCCATTTTCAGGCGAATCATCCAGCCGTCGCCGTACGGATCGGAATTGACCTTTTCCGGTTCGTCAGCGAGCGATTCATTGATGCTTGTGATTGTGCCCGCAATCGGCGTGAACACTTCCGACACCGCCTTCACTGACTCCACCGAGCCAAACGGTTCGTTACCGGCAAATTTGTCGCCGGCCTTCGGCAACTCGACATAGACAACATCGCCCAGCGAATTCTGGGCGTAATCAGTAATACCGATGATGGCTTGATCGCCTTCGACCCTGACCCACTCGTGGTCCTTACTGTAATGTAGGTCTTCTGGAACGTTCGCCATGGTTCCTCCAGCTAGTTATTTTGAATCTCTACTTCGGGCGCTTGTAAAACGGGGTCTTCACGATCTGCGCGCCGACAAGTCGTCCGCGTACATCGATGTTAATTGCCTGGCCCACGCTTGCGTACTCGGCCGGAACGTAAGCGAAGCCGATGTTCTTCTTGAGAAACGGCGCCGGACTGCCCGACGTGACTTTACCGACGCGCTGGTTGTTGATGACCACTTCCTGATCGTCGCGCGCGATGCCGCGCTCGGTGACTTCAAAGCCAACCAGCTTCCGTTTCACGCCGTCGGCTTTTTGTTGGGCCAGCGTTTCGCGGCCGATGAAGTCGCCTTTATCGAGTTTACAAATCCAACCGAGGTTCGCTTCCAACAACGTCGTGTTTTCGTCGATCTCGTGGCCGTAGAGCGCGAGTCCGGCTTCGAGCCGGAGCGTGTTGCGCGCGGCGAGACCGCAGGGCAGCACGCCTTGGTCCGTGCCGTAGTTTCCCGTCTCGAGGATCTTGGACCAGAGTCGCTCTGCGTGTTCCGGCACCGCGTAGATTTCGAAGCCGTCTTCGCCGGTGTAACCGGTGCGCGAGATGATGCTGTCGATCGCGTCAACCTGGCCCTGCGTGAAGTGGTAATACTTGATGTCTGAAACGGGCACGTCCGTCAGTTTTTGCAGAATGGCGACTGCGTCCGGGCCTTGTAACGCGAGCTGGCAATAGTCGGCGCTGATGTTCTTCAGTTCGACTTGTTCGCCGGCGTGGTGCGATTTGATCCAATCCCAATCTTTATCGGTGGTGCCGGCGTTGACGACGAGCAACAGGTGATCGGCGGCGATTCGATAGACGAGTAGGTCGTCGATGACTGTGCCTTGTGGCGTGGTCAGTGCGGTGTACTGTGCCTGACCGTCGACGAGTTTGGTGACGTCGTTCGAGGTGATGCGATTTACGA
>DASXXL010000692.1:0-8943 GCA_036503085.1 Pyrinomonadaceae bacterium
AAAGATTGCCGACTAGTCGTAGCCGGCGGCGCGCGGCGCGAAGTTCTTACGAGCTAGCACGGCGACGTGATTGATCAACTCTAGTTGCGCTGCGTTGAGGTCGAGTAGCTGGTAAGTTTTGATTACTGCTTCGGGAGTGCCTGTCATGTCTGGTTTTATTGCGGACATCTCTTTTGCTGTGCCAGAAACGTCGTGCTTTCGCAATGCGTCACGAGCACGTGGCGTCCGTCGACCACGACTTGCCGTGGCGCGAGCAGGTGTCCATCAGCGGTGTCGCCGCGAGCCGCTTCAGCCGTAGAAATTAGAGCGCGACAACTGTACTTTGCCCGGCCAGAGAGTTCAATGAGTTTTGCCTTCTGTTGAGGATACAAAAACAACAGAATCACAATTTGAGAATCTTCTAAAGTGCTTTCCGTGTCCGTTTGTGCCTTTCCCTCGCGCGTCGTATAGTGGGACCAAAGAGATTATGGGAGACGCTTCAATGGACACGATATTTTCGGTGCTGCCACCCGCGCCTGACTACAATCCAGTCAAGCAGGCCACTGCCAGAGCCGAAGAACTGGGCGAGAAGAGTATCGCGACGGCCCTGGGTTACTTCGCGACGATGCCTTCCTCAACCGACATCATTGCTAATCCGGTTTTGTATCACACGCCCGTTGATTGCAACGGCACCAAGATCACCCTCGACATTCGCTCGTTCACCATTCGCGGCATTATTCCCGAAGCGGACATCCTGCGCGGCAAAGCGGGACCCATCGACGTGATTTTCACCGGCCTGTTTGGCGACTCAGCCGGTTCCGCAGCAGACAAAGAGACGCTCGCGACCTTTATCAACGATAAGTATTTCGATAGTGTCAAAGCCGACGGGCAGTTGATCGGGATGGTCGCTGCTTTCGTCAAGAAGTATCCGGGACTCGGACCGGAGGTCGCGATGCAGCATATCGCGACCTTACGCAAAGCGAGAGTCGGACGGCCGGAAGCCAGTGGCATTCACGACGAACGCGATCCGGGTGAGTTGTTGCAGGACATGATCGCGTGCCACATGGAGAACGTGGCGGTCGGCGGTGTGTCTGCTTATATGAACTACCTGGTGGAAGCTAACCCGCAGTCGACTGAAAGTGAGTTGGCCGCTGCGACCGGTGAGTTCATTGCGGCTGAAGTTGCTCAGGGAAAGAACGCCTTCTCCGTCTCATATAGTTTGATACTTGGCCGCCACGCCAATGAACACGAATGTTTGATCCTCGAGCGCATGGGCACGATTCAGATTCATCACGGCTCGGCGGGTTCGAACATGGTCGCGCGCTACATGGCGACGCTGCATACGTTGTCCGTGTCAGACTTTTTCACTGCGTCGCAGATGGCGCTCGACGGCGCGCGGCACTTCGGCGCGATTCACGACATGTCTGATTTCGTAAATGAGCTCGAGCCGCTGTCGGTTGAAGATCGCGCAGCGCGCATTCGCGAGAAGATGTTGACTGGCGGCTTGCCGACGTTTGGTCATCCGGAGATTGCGGCCGCTGGTCGTGGCAATCAGGTGCAACAGGATCCGCGTCCCGCGATCTACATCGCGCCGGTGTTCGATGCGATCGACGCGGGTGAGCTCACGTTGTCGCAGGAGCAGCAGGATCGGCTCGCGATCGCGCGGCTTATTTATCAGACGGCGTTTGTGAACGGCGTGTTGAAGCCGCAGCGAGAGCACGAGCCGCCTTTGCGACTCACGGCGAACACGGATTTTGGCGCGTGGTGCGTGCAGGAAGCGTTGGGGATTGAAGAAGAGGATCGGACGTTGTTGACTTACATCTTCCGCGGCTTTGGCTGGATGATGGACGCGCGCGAGCAGTTACAACAAAAGATGATCCGCCCGGTGATCGCGCCCAATCCGAAGATCGTGCCGAAGGAGAGCGACGACAACACGATCCCCGATCTCGTCTCTCGCGTTCACCGCCGCCTGAGCACGACAGATAACCCCTTCAGCCCACAAGGCGAGTAATAGCCATCCACAGATTACACAGATTCGAATCTGCGTAATCTGTGGATGGCCTTTTCTTTACATGCCGATGCCTTTGAGGTGGTAGCGGTCTTTGTCGTAGTAACGATCGACGTCCACCAGATTGATCGCGCCCAGCACTGTCGAGATGTCCACTAGCGACAACTCACACGCGGGCGCGATGCCGCGTGCGGAAACCATCTTGCCAAACTGACCGCCCGCAACCGCCTCAGCCGCACGCGCGCCAAACATCATCCCCATAATTCTATCGATCGGACTCGGTGGTCCACCTCGTTGCGGATGGCCGAGAATCACGGCGCGCGCTTCGTACGGCGTTTCCTTTGCAATCCTTCGCGCCAGCACTTCACCGATCCCACCCAAACGAACGTGTCCAAATGCATCGTGCCCGTCATTAAGCGTCACTAACTCCGCATCTTCCGCACGTGCGCCTTCCGCGACCACGATCACGGAATAACGCGGCCGCCGCAAAGGACCGCCACTCAAGTCAGACCCACCAAGCCGGTCGCGCAACAACTGAAACACGCGCTCAAAACGAAATGGATACTCAGGTATGAGTATCAAATGCGCCTGGCCCGCCACGCCCGACCACAACGCCAGATGACCGGCATGACGGCCCATCACCTCGAGGATCTGCACCCAATGGTGCGATCCCGCCGGCGTGCGCGAACGCTCGATCACTTCCGAAACGTTTCGCAGCGCGGTGTCGAAACCGAGCGTGTAATCCGTGCCCGCGAGATCCTTGTCGATCGTTTTCGGCACGCCGACGACGCGAACATCGCGTTGGGCCAACTTCGCGCCGACACCCATCGTGTCTTCACCGCCACACACCACGAGCGCCTCGAGCTGCAAGCGTTCGATGTTGTCGAGCACTTCCTGCGAACGATCGTGCACGCCGCCATCATCAGCGACTTGCTTGAACGGATTCGTGCGCGACGAACCGAGGTTCGTGCCGCCGTCGCGGTCCCAACGCCGCACCGTCTCGCGATTGAGCGGCAAGCCTTCGGGCGCGGGATTGATCAGGCTGCGCCAGCCGTCGAGAAGGCCGATAACTTGTAAGCCGAGTTCTGAGCCGCGATAGACCAGACCTTTGATTGCGGGATTCAAACCGGGAGCATCGCCGCCTCCCGTCAGGACACCGATTCGCATGTTATTCAAATTAACAGTCCGCTTGTCGTTCTTCAACAGGCGAGTTATTGTGTGCGCCATGAAACGAGACCAAAAAATATTCATCAACGCCTTAGTGCTGTTTATAGTTGCCGTGTCGCTGGCGTCGCCGGTGTTGGCCCAGCAAGTCGCGGCCGTCGACGAAGCACGCGATCAGATTTTGCAAGGCGCAGCACTGACGCGCGTGGTTCCGACGTCGTTTTATTTTGAAGGCCAGGCTGCACCCACGCAGATGCGCAACGCCGCCGCCGCGCGCGCTAACGGTCATCTTGTCATCGCAGGCATGGTCGACACTTCCGGCTACTCGGCCGACGTCAGAGCGCATTACCAGGGCTTCTTCATCAACGATGGCGCGATCGAGATCAACGGCAACTCGTTGCCGATCGGCGCGTACGGCTTTGGTTTCACCAACGACGGCAAATTCAACATCCTCGACATCGGCAATCATGAGGTGCTCACCGTTTCATCGACCAATGACAAGGAGCTGAAACGCCCGCGGCCGCTGATGATGACGATGGACGGCAGAAACGTGCGCCTCTATGCAGGGCGCGACTACGTCGTAATCGCAGTAAAGTAATCCGTGAAAGTTCTCCTACCGCAACGTCGCCTGTGGTTTGGCCTCGTCACGGTCTTACTCTCGTTTTCATTGCTGACGGCGCAAACGCCGCCGAAGAAACCCGAGCCGCAACAGATGGGCGGCGCCTCGACCGGTGCACCCACTACCTACACCTCGCGACGCACGGTCGGCATCACCGACGAAAACGCTCCCGTTGTTTTTGAAGATGTAACCGGCAAAACCGCGCTCGCGAATTTTCGTCATCATTCCGGCGGCGCCGCGAAGGATTACATCTTCGACACGCCTTCGGGTGGCGTCGCAATCTTCGATTACGACAACGACGGCCGCCCCGACATTTATTTCGTCAACGGTTCGACGATCGCGGCGCTGCAAGGCAAAGAGAAGCCGCCGCGCGCCGCGCTCTATCACAATCTCGGCAACTGGAAGTTTGAAGATGTGACCGACAAAGCCGGCGTCGCGAACGAGCGTTGGGGAATGGGCGTCGCCGTCGGTGATTACGATAACGACGGCTACGAGGACCTCTACGTCACGAATTTCGGCGTCTCACGTCTTTATCACAACAACGGCAACGGCACGTTCACGGACGTCGCGGAGAAGTTGCACGTCGCGCGGCGCGGCTGGAGCACGGGCGCGAGTTTTGGTGACTATGATGGTGACGGCCGTCTCGATCTGTTTGTGCCGGGATACGTGCAGATCGATCTTAATAAGTTGCCGCCGAGTCCGAGTGAAAGTCTCAACGCGAGTCAAACCTATTGCCAGTTTCGCGGTGTGCCGGTGATGTGTGGACCACGTGGTCTGCCCGGCGAAGGAGACACGCTTTATCATCAGAAACCCGACGGCACGTTTGAAGACGTGAGCGTGAAAGCAGGCGTCAGCGATCCGGAAAAGTATTACGGCTTCTCGTCGGCGTTCGTGCACGTCGACGACGACAAGCTGCTCGATCTGATCGTCGTCAACGACTCGACACCCAAACAACTCTACATCAACAAAGGCAACGGCACGTTTGAAGAGATCGGCTATCCGTCAGGCGTCGCTTTGAATGAGAACGGGCGCGAGCAGGCAGGGATGGGCCTCGCCGTCGGCGATTACGACAACGACGGTCGCATCGATTTTCACATCACGAATTTTTCCGACGACTCGAACGTGCTCTATCACAACGACGGCGACACGAACTTCACCGACGTCACGTTTCAAGCGGGACTGGGAGAGATATCGATTCCGTTTCTCGGTTGGGGCACGAGCTTCATCGACTACGACAACGATGGTTGGTTGGACCTGTTCGTCGTTAACGGGCACGTCTATCCGCAGGTCGATGCGCATCAGTGGGGCACGAGTTACGCCCAGCAGCCGCTGTTGTTTCGCAATCTCGATGGAAAATTCGAGCGCATCGGGGCGCGGCCGGGAAATGCGTTGGCGAATGCGTGGCCCGGGCGCGGTTTGGCGGTTGGCGATCTCGACGGCGATGGCCGCCTCGATCTCGTAATCAACAATCTCGACGAGAAGCCGACCGTGTTGCGCAACGTGGCCGCGTCAACGGGACACTGGTTGAACTTGCGCCTCGTTGCGAAAGCACCGCGCGACGCCATCGGTAGCATCGCTTATCTCACGACCGGCAAGCTTCGTCAGCGACAAGACGTCGTCAGCGGTGCGGTCTTTTGCTCGCAAAACGATATGACGTTGCACTTTGGTTTGGGTGCGGCCACGAAGGTCGATAAACTCGAAATCCAATGGCCCGACGGCAGTACGGAAGTGATTGACGTTCCCGCGATTGACAAGACGATCACCATCACGCAAGCCAAAGGCGCTAAAGGTGACGGGTGATGTGTCCGCGTTTATCTGGGAGCGCAGGCGTCTCGCCTGCAAGATACGGCAGCGCCCTCGTCGCAGCATTGCAGGCGAGACGCCTGCGCTCCCAAGTAAGGCGAAACAATAGTTCGGAATCTTTGTACCTCTGTGATAACTTTTGACGCTTCCATGCGACGACTCGATCTGAGAAAGGCACAGGCCGCGCGCCTGAACACGATCCGCGACATCAATCGGCAGATCGTGCTGAACTATGTGCGCGAGCGCGAGCCGATCTCGCGCGCGGAGATTGCGCGCGAAACAGATCTGCAGCGCTCTACGATCTCGGCCATCGTCGAGGATCTCACGCGCGAAGGTTTGATCGAGGAAGTCGGCGAAGGCGAGTCGACGGGCGGCCGCCGGCCCACGTTGCTCAAGCTGCGCGCTGTCGGACCGATCGCGGTCGGCGTTTCGCTTACGCCGACGTTGACGACGATTGCGTCGAGCGATCTCGCCGGTCGGGTGATAGACCAACAGGAGTTTCTCACCGACCCGGATAAGACGTTGAACCAGATCGTCAGCACCGTGCGCGAGTTCAATTCGCGTTACGGTGGCTCGATCGAAGGCGTGGGCGTGAGTCTGCCCGGGCTCGTCGATCCTTCGACGGGCACGGCGCTTTACATTCCGTATTTTCCCTGGCGCGATCTGCCGGTGTCGGAGTTGATCTCGAAAGCAGTTGGTCTGCCGGTCGTGATCGACAACGATGCGAACGCCGTGGCGCTGGCGGAGTTGTGGTTCGGCCGGCCCGAAGTTAATGACGCGCGCGATTTCATTCTCGTGCTAGTCGCGGAAGGTGTCGGCACCGGAATCATTTTCGACGGGCAGGTGTATCGCGGACAGCGTGGCGCTGCGGGCGAGTTTGGCCACATGGTGATCGGCACGCACGCGCCGGTGCCGTGTTCGTGCGGCAGTGACGATTGTTGGGAAGCGTTCTCATCGGAGCGTGCGGCGATCGCGCGTTATCGCAAGCTGGCCCACGTAGCGAATAAGGTTCAGATCACATTTAAAGAGGTCGTGGATCGCGCGCTGGGCGGAGAAGGGAACGCGAAAGAGGCGCTGGTTGAGACGGCTCGTTCGCTCGGCGTCGGCATCTCGAATCTGATCATCGGCTTCAGTCCCGAAGCGGTCGTAGTTGGCGGCGAGATCGCGCGCGCCTGGGAGTTGATCGAAAGTGCAATCACAGAAGCGATCGAACACAGCGTGCGCCGTGGTCTTCCCTCGGCCCTCATCCTTCCCTCAACCCTCGGCGACAGTCCCACCTTACGCGGCGCGTTGAGCCTCGTCCTCGCGAGCAAATTCGCCGCCGCCTTCGCCGCGTAGGCCTCCACGAAAATCTAAAAAACAGTTGACACCTTCACGAATCTATATTAAAAACTTCGTTCGTTCTGACAACAAACTATCCGTAACCGTCAGTTTTTAGCATTATCAAGCCACAATTCGCTGTTTTGTTCGGAGTTCAAGCCCTGCTTGTTTCTCCCCGAGGACTCGACATGAGAAAGCCACTCTCCGCGGCCGTCCTGCTCGCCATCTTCCTTTTAACCATTGCTGTCAGCGTCAATGCCCAAAGTAACAAGGGCGCGATCGTCGGCACCGTTAAAGACCCCAGCGATGCCCTAGTCGCCAAAGCCGCGATCAAAGTCGTGAGCGCCAAGACCGGCGAGGTGCGCGAAACCGAAACCAGCGACGATGGCACGTTCACGGTCACGAACCTCGAGCCCGGTCCCTACAACGTCACCGTCACCGCTCCCGGCTTTCAACCAGTCACGTTCCAGGCGTTGCAAGTGGAAACAAACTCGCGCTTGCCGCTCGATGTGAAGTTCAGCACTATCAGCTCATCGACGAATCTGGTGACGATCGAGGCCACGGCGGCGCCGCTCGTCGAGAGCGAAACGAGCGTACGCGGCGATCTGATCACTGGAAGGCAAGTTACCGATCTTCCGTTACCGCAAAGAAACTTCACGCTGCTCGCAGCGCTGTCACCCGGCGTGACGCGTCCGAATCTCGGTCTACTTGGCGGCGGCGGCAACTTCGTCGCGGGCGGCGGCGGACAGAACAACACCGAAGCCACGCGCTTTCGTGAGTCCGGCGGTTCCGTACTCGTCGTCAACGGCGCACGCGCTACCAACAACAACTTCACGCTCGACGGCGTTGACAACAACGAAGGACAGTTTGCACAGATCGCGATCTACACGCAGCCCGACGCAGTCGCGGAGTTCAAGATCGAAACAAGCGTGCCTTCAGCGGAGTCAGGCCGCGCGGGCGGTGGCATTATTTCCGTGACGTCGAAATCCGGCGGTAACGGCGTTCACGGCACGGTCGGCGAAATTTATCAGGGCCGGTTCCTGAGCGCGGCCGCGAGCAAGTTTGACGATCCAACTTCGCCGCCGGTCCCGAACTACGTCACGCACAATTACTACGGCACGGTTGGTGGTCCAATTTTCCTGCCGCGCTTCGGCGAAGGCACGCCGCCGTTTTACGACGGCCGCAATCGTTCGTTCTTCTTCTTCTCTCTCAACGGCCAGCGCAACAGCACTCCGATCTTCGGCGGCACGGGAGATCCGAACGCGGTGCCGGTGCCAACGGCGAGAATGCGCGTCGGCGATTTTAGCGAGTTGCTGCGTCCGGGCACGTCGAGAGTTTACCAACTCGCGGGTGGCGGCACCGTGACCGCGCCAATCGGCACGATCTTCGCGCCAAACGGCACGCCCATTCCCGGCAACGACCTGCGCAATTGTCCGAGCTGCGGCGGCTTCTCGCCGTTTGCGCTCGCTTACGTGAACGCGTTTCCGCTGCCGAACCTTCCCGGCCCCGGCCGCAACTTCATCACGAACCGCAAAGAACACGCGAACGTGAACAGCTACGACGTGCGCATCGATCACCACATCACGACTAACAACACACTCTTCGGGCGCTGGAGTAAGCAAGACTCGGCTCGCTCGCGCGACAACTTCTTTCCACTCGGCACTTCGCCAAACAATCACGACCTGCCGGCCGGACCATCAGCGGGCGACGAGTTTGGCGATGCCAAAGGACTAACGCTCGGTGACACGCACGTCTTCTCGCCGAGCGTCGTTAACGATGCTCGCTTTGGTTACACTCGGGTACAGATCGGAATCTTCAACACGGGCGTCAACGGCACCGGCGGTTTCAGTCCGACAGTCTCCGCGGAGCTCGGCGCGCCCAACATCAACATCAGTCCAAACACCAGCGGCATCGTGCTGGTGGGCATCGTTGATGAACTCACCGGGACCGATCGCGCTACAGAATTCACCGGGGATGGCGGTCCGTTTTACTTCCTTTCCAACAATTTCCACGCTGCCGACGCACTGACAGTCGTGCGCGGCAATTCCAG
>DASXXL010000693.1:0-3930 GCA_036503085.1 Pyrinomonadaceae bacterium
GTGGGATTTATAAAACTAGAACCAGCCCTTTTTGTTCTGAATGTACGTTCTCACAAACTCCTCGTCCGACTTGGTCAGATAGATGACCCCTTCGACGATGCTGACGATGTTCGAGAGCCCGCAGGTGAGTATGCCGACGACAAGTTGAATCACGCCTTCGGTCGTGTAGCCAAGGATGAACTTGTGCACGCCCAGCCAGCCGACGAGGATCGCGCAGATACCCGCGGTGATCTTTTTGTCGGCGCCCATCGCCTTCCAGTCAACCATCGCGCCCTGATTCACTGACTCCATTGGTTGATAGCCGCCACCCACCGGTGCAGTCAACGGTGCCTGGCAGTTCGTACAATACTGTGCTGTGTCATCGTTGACCGCGCCGCACTTCGTGCAGTATCTGCTCATCTCTTTGAAGTCTCCGACTAAATTTCGATTTTAACCGTTGTAGTTCGTGGGGCTACTCAGGCTAAGGCCTACGCCCAGGATTACCCAAAACAGCACGTAGCAGATGATGGCCGCAAGCCCGAGTCCGATAGCAATGAAGCTGAACATCTTCGCTTTCTTCGCGCTGTCCTGCGCGCCTGCGATGTCGCCAGCCTGGACCTTACTGTTGACTTGAGCAGCAAAGATAACTGCCACGATGCCGAGTGGTAAACAACAGAACAGCGAAATGATCGCGGGTACCAGGAAGTTTGAAACGCTGGTGGTTGGTGCGCTTACGGGTGGGGGAGTCCAGTCTTGAGACATTCAGTTTCTCCTGAAAACAGTTTTGTAGTAATTGATTTGGGTAGAGCTCAGTTACATCAGGCCGCGTACGGGCCTGGTCCTCCGGCACTTGGCGGAGGAGGTGGTGGCGAAACACCTTTACGCTTCTCGAAAAGCGCCGTACCGATTAGTCCGCCGATTATAGAAAACACGAAAAGCAGGACTGCCAAAATCACGCCGTTGATGATAGCTCCGCCGATCGAGTTGCCGCTGGCTTCGATCTGCTGGCGCATCATCTCCGCCTGTTGCGGATCTAAGTTCTCCATCAGACGCAGCATCAGGTTTTTCATAGTTCCGCCCATCGCATATGAGATGGGAATGCCAAGAACAAGAGAGATCGCCGCGCCGATCGCGCCGGCTATCGCACCCAGCACCGCGCCGTCGCCCGGCGTCGCCGGCGTCGGGGAACTTTTGACGTACAAGTACGACGCGAGCATGCCTCCCAGAATGGCCCAAAGACAACAACAAACGTTGATTGCGCTGACGAAGGGTATTACGGAGAGCACGCCCAGGCAGACGCCACCGATCAGTGCGGGCCTTAATTTGTTATTCATCGCGCCTGTACTAGCAAAGACGAGCTTGGATTGTCAATAAAATTGCGGATATTTGTCGGTGATTACCGGGAAATCTCGATGCGATCGCCGGGTTGCAGTTTGGGATCTTCAATCGTTCCGGCTTTGATGTCCTTGAGGCGATAAGAAATGGTCGAGAGCTTGCCGTCGGCGCCGGCGCGCGAAAGCTCTACGACATTTTGCTGACGTGTCGTCCCACCCGCTGCCAGAATCGCCTGAAGCAAAGTGATTCCCGGTTGGAACGTCTTCTGCCCGGGATAAACGACGCGTCCGCCGATGTAGTAAAACTCCTGCGGCTTGTTTGAAACGGTGATCAGGTCGCCTGATCGAACCGTGACGTTGAGCGTTTGCGGATCGCTCAACTCGAGCGGGTCGCCGTTGGTTCCATTGCGCATGATCACCACGCGGCCGGCGTCGTTGCGCAGTTGGGCTTCGGAGAGAATGACGTATAACGGTACCTCCTCGCGCCGCAGGAAGCGCGTGCCCGGATTGACCACCAGACCCGTGACCATGACCGAGTGACTCACGTATTGGCGCACGCCGACCGAGACCTGTGCTTTGTCGTCAACCGCGCGTCGCTTCAGTTCCTTAGCAATGCGGGCCTGGATTTCGTCTGTTGTTTGACCCGAAACAGGGATCGCGCCGCCAGCAACGGGCAGATCGATCGCGCCGCCGGGCATCACTGTGAACAGCGTCGAACGGTTATTCGGTGAATTGAGCAAACGGATGTCGAGAACGTCGCCGACGCCGACGCGATAGATCTCGGTTACGGGGCTTCTTTCCTGTGCGCTTACTGCGACAAGGGACGTTAGAACGAAACAGGCGAAAAGGGTGATTGAAAGTACGGTTTTCATGGCCGGGGTCAGCGCGCTCTTTACACGTACACTTTCAATCGTAGCGAGTTTCCCGAGTTCCCGGCCCGTCTGCTATATTCAGCGTTTCGCCGAGACGCGAAACTGCTCACTACGATGTACGAGTTTGCCGTTACACCAGCCGTCACCAACATTCGCCGCCGCGGCGTCGAGATCTGCGAGGTTGCACCCGAGAGCCTCGGCGCCGACATGGAACTCGAAGCGGGCGACCGGATCATCAAGGTCAACGGCCGAGTGGTGCGCGATTATCTCGACTTCCGCTTTCACACGGCCGGCGAAACCGAGCTCGTCCTCGAAGTGCGCAAGAAGAACGGCGAAGACTGGGAACTCGACCTCGAACGCGGCGAAGGTGAAGATTTCGGCCTGACGTTCGAACACATCGTGCCGCGGCAGTGCGCGAACGAGTGCATCTTCTGTTTCTGTAACGGCAATCCCGCCGACGCGCGACCGTCGCTATTTATTAAAGACGAAGATATTCGCCTCTCGTTTCTTTACGGAAACTACACGACGCTCACATCGATCACCGAAGACGAACTACGCCGCATCGTCGAGCAACGCTTGTCGCCGCAATACGTCTCGGTACATGCAACGGACCTCGACGTTCGCGCGTACTTGCTGGGTGTCGACAAGCAGCGCGCCGACATCTCCGGGAAACTCGCGCGGTTGCTCGATACAGGCATTGAAGTACACGCGCAAGTTGTGTTGTGTCCACGAATCAACGACGGTGACGTGTTGCGCAAAACGATCTTCGATCTCGCGGCGGAGTATCCGCGCATCACGAGCGTCGCGATCGTGCCGCTTGGGTTGACTCGTTACAACACCGATCCGCGGCTCACCGCCGTCACGCCGGAGTTCTGTCGTGACGTGATCGATCAGGTCGCAGCGATTCAGGACGAATTGCGCGCTGACATCGGGACGAACTTCGCGCTGCTCGGTGATGAGATCTATCTGCGCGCCGGTCGTGCGATTCCTACAACTGCTCACTACGGCGAGTATCCGCAGATCGAAGACGGCGTCGGCATGGTCCGTTCGTTTGTGAATGAGTTTGCTAAAGTGACGAAACGAATCGAGCGTGAGGGCGGCGAGCACTTGCAAGGCCGAAGCGGCACGATTCTCACCGGAACGTTGTTCGCGCCGGTGCTGCGCAAGCTGGTTGATAAAATGAACGGCCGTTTTGGCAGCCATCTCATCGTCGAGCCGGTGGAGAACGGTTACTTCGGCGGCGATGTTTCAGTCGCGGGTTTGTTGACCGGACGCGATCTGTTATCGGCTCGTGAGCGAGTCAAAGGCGAGTTTGTTCTGATACCGCGGCAGATGTTGAAGAGTGACGAAGAGATCATGCTTGACGGCATGCGACTCGGCGAAGTCGCGCAAGCGTTAGGCGTGCCTGTTCACGCCACCAATCTCGAGCAGTTCGCTGGTTTGTTGCTGCAGAAAAATTAATCGCATGTCCGAACCCACCAAGCGAGTTCTGGACGTAGGCTGTGGCCAAAATAAATTTCCTGGCGCGATCGGCATCGACGCGAACCCGCGCAGTCACGCTGACGTCATTCACGATCTCGGCGTCTTTCCTTATCCGTTCAACAACGACGAGTTTGAAGAGATCGTTTGTCGTCATGTGATCGAACATGTTCCGGATGTACTTGCATTCGTCACTGAGTTGCATCGCATTACAAAGCCAGGTGGCAAACTAAAAATTCTCACACCGCATTACTCGAATCCTGATT
>DASXXL010000694.1:0-4070 GCA_036503085.1 Pyrinomonadaceae bacterium
GAGCTGAGTTTACGATAGACAGTCACGAACAGAATGCGGTGCTTTACCTTCAGCACCGTCAGGCTCGCCAACATTATGGCTTGCGACTTAACTCCCTCGGAATCCACTGTGAACCTGACGAGGAGCATAGTGCTGTAAACATCCGGTCTCACGTCGAATTCGCCGAGATTCTGGGTCGAGTCGAGATTGAGCCCGATCTGCTTCGATTCGAGATTTGTGAGTCCGCGTTCGGCGTTCTCCGTCACCGCCTTCATGATTGGGCCATCAGGATTGAAGATCACGCTCCCGTTCTTTCGCAACTCAGCCACAGTCGCGGCCATATCCGCGTCGAACATGGCCTTTTCACGGATTGCTTTCATCACAGAGATCTTCGTATAGCGCTCGAGTGCAAGCGGTCCGCCCTCTCGCAAAGATTGACACAAGGCTGCGGGCAAGTGTGCGAGCAAGAAATCCGCTCCCGGCGCTTCAGTCGACACAAAGCGATCCTGGACCTGCTTGAACTGCGAGCTGGCTTCCTCGAAACCTTCAGGCGAGGGGACCAGGACGACTTTATCGCCGAGTTGAATCCTGACGAGGGATGGAGTTGACATACTTCGGGTAGCGCCGTGCGGTTGCGCTTGAGCTAACCCATCGCACAGGACGATCGCCGCGATGATCCAGAGTAAAAAGCGGCTGACTTTCATGTTCCAGACTTTTCTCCTGACGAGGTACCCAGCTTAACACCGACTACGGCGCCGAGGATGCCGCCGATGATAATCAACAACCCATATAACGTTTGGCCGTGGTTCTCGGCGGTGGAGTTGAATGCCTCCGAGAACAGTTCGCGCGGCGCGACATCGTGCGGAATCACGAAAAGCCCGACCGCAACGAGCACGCAGCACACGCCCGCGAATTTTAAGCCGAGAGGAGAGCGCGACGGCCGTCCCAATTTCTGCCCGACGGCGCTGCGCGTGTAACCGTACGAAAGATAAACCGCGAGCCCCAACGCCAGCCAGCCGACAAAACGCCAGTAAGAACCTTCCGGCAAAAAATAGATAAGGAACGCACACGAGATCGCACCGAGTCCCGGCAGCAGGTATGGACCAAACGGCACCTTGAACGGCCGCACGCGATGCGGATCCTTGTGCCGCAACACAATCACGCCCAAACAAACCAGGATGAAGGCGAACAACGTACCAATGTTCGTCAAACTCACCATTTCATCGACGGTCGCGAAGGCAGCGATGCCGCCAACCGCGATGCCCGTCAGAATCGTCGTGACGTGCGGCGTCTTAAAGCGCGGGTGAACGCTCGCGAACCATGAGGGCAGCAGTCCATCACGCGCCATCGAGAAGAAAATGCGAGGCTGGCCGAGTTGGAACACGAGCAACACGGCCGTGTGAGCGATCACCGAGCCGAACGCGATGACTGTGTTTTGCCACAACGCGTGCGGCGCGACTGTTTCCAGAGCCATCGTCAACGACTCGCCACGTTGATCGGCAGTCCATCCCCGCACCGTTTCCCACGGCACCATGCCCGTGAACACGGCCGCCACCAGGACGTAGAGAATCGTACAGATGATCAGCGATGCAATAATGCCGATGGGCAGATCGCGTGCCGGGTTCTTCGTTTCTTCAGCAACCGTGCTGACAGCGTCAAAACCGATGTAGGCAAAAAACACGACCGCCGCCGCGGTCAGCGTGCCCATCCAACCTTGGGGCTGGAATGGCTTCCAGTGCTCAGTCATCGTCGCGGGCGAAACGTAGTAGAGCGCGAGGCCGATGAAAAAGAGCAGCACGATGATCTTGATCATCACCATGACAGCGTTGAAGTTTGCGGACTCCTTGATGCCCCACACCAACACGATCGTGATCAACGCCACGATACCGAAGGCGAGGATGTTGAAGACTATCGGAATGCCGCCGATATGCGGTGCGCTCGCAAGTACCTCCGCACTCGCCGTGCGATAGTTTGACGTTAACCAGTCGGGCACGTGAATGCCGAGGTTGCGCAGCAGACGATTGAAAAACTCCGCCCAACTGATCGCCACTGCGACATTGCCGATCGCGTATTCAATGATCAAGTCCCAACCGATGATCCATGCGATCAGCTCGCCGAGCGTGGCGTAGGAATAGGTGTAAGCCGAACCGGAGATCGGCACCATCGAGGCGAGCTCGGCGTAACAGAGCGCCGTGAACCCGCAAACGATCGCCGTGATCACAAACGACAACATCAACGACGGACCAGCGCCCGCGCGTTCGGCGGTGCCTGACGCAGCGGTACCGACGGTTGCGAAGATCCCGGCGCCGATGATCGCGCCGATACCGATCAGAGTTATGTTGAAAGCGTTGAGTGTTCGTTTGAGTGAAAACTGTGGGCCACCTGCACTGGCCAGAATTTCATCGAGATTCTTGGTCCGAAAGAGTCCACGAAGCAATGTGTCGCCTCCGAGAAGTGGATTCAGAAAGGGAAGCCTGCGGAGTTTGGCATGGTCTTGTAAATCTTGCAATCCTGACTTAGTGTTGAGGCCTATGTTTCCATTCAGAAATATCCTTTTTCCCACCGACTTCTCTGCGCACTCGCACGCGGCCTTGAAGTATGCGGCCGGCTTTGCCCGTAACAACGGCGGCAGAGTGTTGATGCTCAACGTGCAGGACGCGAAAGTGCCCGCCAATCTGCTGACGTTACCGGTTCACATCTTCGAAGATCAGGAGAACCACTGGCTGCTGGAGTTGCGCGCGCAAACGAAAGGACTGCTCGCGGACCCGCTGCTCGACGGCGTGGACGTCGAACCGATCTTTGCGGAAGGCGATCCGGCCACCGAGATCGCGTGCGTCGCGTTTGAGCACGAAGTCGATCTGATCACGGTCGTGACGCGCAGCCGGAGACGAATCTCACGCGCTTTCGGTGGTTCGATTGCTGAAGAGATCGTTGCCGAGGCGCCTTGCGCTGTCCTCGCGACTCGCCCGCCGCAACGTGATTTCGTCGAGCATCGCAGCGGCCACACGCAGATCCGTTTGAATCGTGTGCTGCTGGCCACAAACTTCCGCCCGTCTTCAGCGGCGGCGACTCAGCTCGCGACCAGCATCTCGAATCATCAGGGCGCGGAGCTGCACGCCGTCTACGTCATCGGCGATTACTTCGATCAGATCTCGG
Source organism: Pyrinomonadaceae bacterium (assembly GCA_036503085.1). GTDB lineage: Bacteria > Acidobacteriota > Blastocatellia > Pyrinomonadales > Pyrinomonadaceae > PSRF01. Next base: position 3,136 of record DASXXL010000694.1, read on the forward strand.
CAATGTTTCCCGAAGGCGGGCTCGCCGCGTTGACGCGGCTGCGTAGTCACGTGCAGGAACGGATGGCCCAATTCTCACGCGCGTCCGGCGCCAAAGCTGCGACGCACATCGCTGAAGGCCGTCCGTATCAGGAGATCGTGAAACTCGCGGCGAATCTCGATGCGGATCTGATCGTCATCGGCACAGCCGTGCACGGATCGTTGTTTGGTAGTAACCAGGTGCTCGGGTCGGAGATAGAGCGCGTTATCAGGAACGCGCCTTGCCCGGTGTTGTGCGTGCCGGCGGCGAAGGTTGTGACCCCGCTCCCGGCGCTGGTGACCCAAGTGGTTTAGCCTGGATTGGTTTTCGATCGATTGGTTTGTTTTCCTGCTGCCACAGATTGAAGCCACCCAACAAAGCTGCTGCGTTGTCGATCCCTTTGGTTTTGAGTGCGACCACCGAACCGGCGGACGTATGTTCGGCGTGTCAAGAACAGTACGTGATGATCAGCTTGTCTTTCGGCAGCTCGCTGAGGTGATTCAGGATCTCGGCTGCGGGGATCAGTTTCGCGCCGGGGATGTGGCCGGCGTCGTATGCATCCTGGCTGCGCACATCGATCAGGACGGCTTTGCCTTCCTTGACCAACGATTCCATTTCATCGATCGTGACGCGGCGCGCGCCGTCGGGATAAGGCGTCGCGGCCGCCACGGACTTCTGAGTGTCGCTCTTCGTCTGACTGCGGGTTTTATGACAGGCACCGAAGACGAATGCGAGCGCCAGGACGAGTGCGGGGTATAGATATGTATGACGCATAGGTTCCTCCGACTCGGTTAATTTCCGACGCGGCGCACGATTTGTCAATGTCGGGCTGAAGATGTCTCCTTCTGAATGTCAGCCCTCGCCTCACTGGGAGCGCAGGCGTCTCGCCTGCAAGGGGGCGAGCAGGGCGTTGTGCG
>DASXXL010000695.1:0-9096 GCA_036503085.1 Pyrinomonadaceae bacterium
CTCGTCGCGCCGGGTAACAAGATCATCGCGGCGGAAGCGGCGAATAACAACCTGCTCAAGCAATATCCGGAACTCGAGACCAACAAGTATTCAACGAGCAACATGAAGCTGATGTATCTCAGCGGTACGTCCATGTCGACGCCTGTTGTCGCTGGCGCGGCGGCCGTGATGCTCGAAGCAAACTCCAGTCTGACGCCGAACACGATCAAGCTGCTGCTGATGTACACGGCCCAACCACTCGACGGCTTCAACACTTTCGATCAGGGCGCCGGCCAGCTCAACGTTGCGGGCGCGGTGAGTCTGGCGAAGATTGTTCGTGGCGATCTGCTCGGATTGCTGAAACCGACCTTCGGATCAAATTTTTTGACGCAGACCGCGCCGGCACCGCAAACTACGGTAGGGACTTTCACCTTCCCCTGGAACCAGGGAATCGTGGTGCGCCGCGCCACGCTCACCGGCAAAGATCTCATCAATAAATACCAGGTCAGCTACGGTCAGGGTTATCTCTGGGGCGACGGCGTGAACGATGGTCTTGCCTCGCAAAGCCTCAACTACAACATGTGGATCAAGACAGTCACGCTGAACAGCTACCTGACCACGAGCGACGGCTCGACGTTGTTTGGTGGTTCCTTCTTCTTCAGCAACCTGCTGCTGCTCGGCGATGGCTTCGCGCTCGGCGACGGCTTCGCTCTCGGTGACGGTTACGCCTTGGGCGATGGTTTCGCCCTTGGTGATGGTTATGCGCTCGGCGACGGCTTTGCACTCGGTGACGGTTTCGCGCTCGGCGACTGCTCACTCGGCGATAGTGGTCCGGCCATGAAATAAGTTGGCCCGGAAACCTCGGCCGGAAAACTCGATACGTGCGGATGAAAAATTTACGACAACAACTCACCGGAATTTACATGTGGCTGGTCGTCGCGGCAGGCGCGGCGGCCTGCCTCGTTTCGGCTTACACGCTTCCCCGCGGTCTGGTTGACGGTTACTTCCTGCTGCTCACGCTCATCACCGCCGTGATCGGATCGCGCATTGCGATCCGCATTCCGCAAATCAATCTCAACATCACGGTCGACGACACTTTCGTCTTCATCGCGCTGCTGCTTTACGGCGGTGAGGCCGCGATACTGATCGGCGCGCTCGCCGGTGTTTGTTCTGCGCTCCGTATCAGTCGCAAAGCGCGCACGGTTGCTTTCGGCGGCGGCGCGCTCGCCTGCGCAGTATGTATCAACGCGATGGTTTTGAATTTCGCGTTCGGATCTTCGACGTCTCTCTTTGCTCACGGTTCTTCGATGGCCATTATCGGGCTCTGCTTGATGGGCATCGTGCAGTACCTCGTCCATACCGGCCTCGGCGCCACCGCCAGCGCGTTCAAAGCGGGCGAGTCGCTGTGGCGGACGTGGACCCGCAACTTTCTCTGGATCTCGATCAGTTACTTCGCGGGCGCTGCGGGCGCGGGTTTCATCGTCAGCAGTCTCGGCACGGCGCGCTTCTGGGCGTTTCTCGTTTGCATCCCGATCATCATCATCGTTTACTTCAGCTACGACCGTTACATGCGCGAAGTGAAAGCCTCGGCGCGTCATGCGGAGGAAGCCGAGCGTGCGCGCGCTGAAGCCGAACACGAACGCGCGGAACAAGCGGAACGTCACGTTCAGGAGTTGAACGCCTACATCGCCGAGCAGGAACGCATCAGCCGCGTGCTTGAAGAGACGAAAGAACACTTCCGTCATGCGGCATTTCATGATTCGCTGACGGGATTGCCGAACCGCGCGATGTTTACCGAGTTATTGAAAGCGGAGATCGAGAACTCGAAACGGCGCGAGAGTCACATGTTTGCGGTGTTGTTTCTCGACCTCGATCGGTTCAAGAACATCAACGACAGTTTGGGCCATACGCACGGTGATCTGTTGCTGGTCGCTTTTGCTGAACGGCTCGAGCGCGCGCTTCGTCCGGTCGATACGCTCGCGCGATTCGGCGGCGATGAGTTTGCGATTTTGTTGAGTGGGATGACCGATGCGACTGACGCGGTGCGCGTCGCGCAAAGAATTCAGGATGAGTTGAGTCAGCCGTTCGTGCTCGACAAGAATTCCGCGTTTGTGAGTTCGAGCATCGGTATCGCTTTGAGTTCGACCGGATACGATCGGCCGGAAGACATTCTGCGTGACGCTGACACGGCGATGTATCGCGCGAAGGAAAACGGCAAGGCACGTTACGAAGTTTTCGATCATGGTATGCACGCGCGCGCGGTTTCGCGGTTGCAGTTGGAGAGCGACTTGCGACAGGCGGTTGAGCAGAAAGAGTTCTGTGTTTACTACCAGCCGATCGTTGTGTTGGAAACGGGAAGGCTCGCGGGTTTTGAAGCGCTTGTGCGTTGGAACCATCCGCGGCGTGGTTTGGTTTCGCCGGCTGATTTCATTCCGGTGGCGGAAGAGACGGGTTTGATCGTGCCGATTGGCGAGTGGGTGTTGCAGGAAGCTTGCCGGCACATTCGTGAATGCCAGATGGCCCATCCGAGTCATCGTTCGCTGAGTTTGAGTGTGAACCTTTCGGCGCGACAGGTGGCGCAGAGTGATCTCATCGACCGCGTCAAGGAAGCGCTCGCGGTGAGTAAGTTGAGTCCGCATTGTTTGAAACTCGAGATCACTGAGAGCGTGGTGATGGAGAATGCGGAAGCGGCAGCGTTGATGTTCAAGCAGTTGCGTGCGCTCGGCGTGCAGTTGAGTATTGATGATTTCGGTACTGGTTATTCGTCGTTGAGTTATCTGCATCGCTTCCCGCTGAACTATCTCAAGATCGATCGTTCGTTCGTTTCGCGTTTGACGACGGACAACGACAACGCGATCGTGCGGACGATTTCTACTTTGGCGCGCAACCTCGGCATGGAAGTCATTGCGGAGGGCATTGAGACGGAAGAGCAGTATCAGCAATTGAAGATGCTCGGGTGTGAATACGGCCAGGGCTTTCTCTTCTCACACCCCGTAAACAAGGACGCCGTCCTCCACCTCCTCGCCGCCGACGCCCACCGCGAAACCGACCCCGACGTATCGATCCCAGCTTCATCTGAAGAAGACCTCGTACTTACTTACTCTATGTAGGCGACAGCAGGCGACGGATCGCACTGATGCTGCATCTGTGTGATCCGTGCCTGTTTCTGCTAGAGTACGAGTATGCGAGTTTTGACTGTAACCAGTGTTTTTCTATTGTTTTTGGCTCTTTGTTCGCCGACCACCTTGGTTCTAGCGCAGAACCTGACGCTGGCGCAGAATGCGTCTGCTGACGTCGTGATGGTATTGCCGTTTGAAAATACCTCGAATCGCGCCGAGTACAACTGGGTCGGGGAGAGTTTTGCCGATGCGCTCGTCGAACTGCTCAATAAGCCCGGACTCATCGTCGTCTCCAGCGATGAACGCGACCTCGCGTACCAACGCCTGCGACTCCCCGAAACGGTAATTCCCTCACGCGCGACCGCCATCAAACTCGCGCGCGAAGCTAAGGCAACAATGATCGTGATTGGCAGTTACTCGGTCACGCCGCCCGCGACCACCGCGAAGGAACCAAAAAACAACGCGCAGGAAAAACCACCCGCAGACGCGTACGTCCAGGTCACTGCGCGCGTTATCAAGGTCAACGAAGGCCGCACGCTGGGAGAGGTGCTCGACGGTGGTTGGGCCACGCGCCAGTTCGATTACGGTGGTCCACTGACGGAACTGCAAGACATTCACGGCCGGCTGGCGTACCAGATTCTTTATCAACGCGACAAAGCGCTGCCCTATTCGCAAAACCAGATCGTCCAGGAAGCCACCAAGATCCCGCAGAAGGCTTTCGAAGCTTACGTCAAAGCCGTGCAGTTGCCCCTGCGCGATGAGTTGCGCGCGAACTATCTCAAGAACGCGCTGCACTACTACGCCGAAGCGCTCGGCGGCGCAGTCTATCCGCAGGCCGCGTTCGAGTTGGGCCGCGGCTACATGAGTCTCGGCAATTGGAAAGACGCAACCGAATACTTCTCGAAGTTACAGAAGAAAGAGCCGCACTACGCAGAGGCCGCGTTCTACGCGAGTCTTGGTTACACAAAACTCGGCGACTACGGCCGCGCGCTCGCGACCGTCGTGCCGCTCTCGAGCGATCTGCCGCTGATCGGCGTCTACAACAACGCCGGCGCGGTCGCGGTCCAGGCTGCACGCGAAAACAAGAACGACGCGGAACGAACCAGGCTCCTGAACCAGGCGACGGAGTTTCTCAAGAGCGCCGCCGAATCTGCGCCCAACGATCCGATGGTCCATTTCAACTACGGCTACGCTCTGTTTCTGAGTGGCAAGTATGCTGACGCCGCCGAGCAGTTTCGTCCCGTGATCACAGCCGACCAACGCGACGGCCAGGCTTACTTCCTGTTTGCTAAATCGTTGACGAAGATCGGCAAGACGGAAGCCGCTGCAGCCGCTGACGATCAGGCGCGTCGTTATCTGCAAAGCGCCTACGCCAAGTGGGAAACGGAGTGGCAGAAATCGCAAACGACCAGCGGCGTCACGCTGCGTATGCGCGACGTGCTGAATCGTGAGGAAGTGTTCAATCTCGACCGCGGCAAGCGGCTGACCGCGGAAGTCAACTCGCCGAGCTCCGCGACGCAGGACCTGCTGATCAAAGCACGCGATCTTTATCAAGCCGGACGCGACGAAGAAGCGTTGCCTGAGCTTCATCGCGTCGTCATGATCGAGCCGACGAACGCCGAAGCCTACCTGCTCAGCGGCCGCATCAACCTGCGCCGCAGCGATCAGGAAGCGGCAATCGCGGCGTTGAAGACGGCGATCTTCTGGGACCCGAAACTGATCGACGCGCACATTCTGCTCGGCAAGATCTTTCTCGAACGCGGCGACCGCGGCGAAGCGCGCAAGTATGCCCAAAGCGCAATCACGATCGAGCCCAACAACCAGGAAGCGATCGCCTTGCAGCGGCAAGTGACGATGGGTAATTGATGTTTTCCCTAAAACTCTTACCGGCGATCCTAAAAGCGCGAAGCAGGAAGCGTCGTCCCTGTCTTCCGCAGGTCTTCTCCTCTGCCGTTGTAAACACGGATCTAAATCCAAAGGGATCGGTGCTCGCTAACGGAGAGTTGTGGCAGGCGCAAACAGCACGCGGCGACTCAATCCCACACCAAACCCAAGTCACCATCGTCGGCTTCCAGGATCACCTTTTACTCGTTACAGAGAGAGCGTAGCTGATTTCGTGGCACACGGTGTGCTCAAGGGATAACCGGCACGACACGGAATAAACGAAAAGCGTTGACCGTGCCCCCGCCGCCAACATCCCCTGAGCGCCGCCTGCCGCTGCGCCAGCTACCTTCCGAGCGATCCTTCAGTGCTTCCCCCCAAAACGCGGACTCGGTCAGAAATGACCGGGTCTTCCCGCATTTAAACACCTTTTCGAGTCTTCGCTCAGCAGAGAACACCTTTTGGCGCGAGACGATTTTTGTCACTCTCACGGTGACGTTTTCTGTCTTTTTGCGTCAATTTCCGGCGATTTGACCACTCACATCACTCTGATTCACCGCGTCAGAAAAATTTTTTTCGCTCTCTTTGATAAACTTCCCGCCGTGCAATTTCCAACGCGAGTTGAGTGGGCGGCGGCCGCAGCCACGGCCATACTTCTCATCCTCTCTTTTCCCAACTTCGAACTCGCTTCCCTCGCGTGGATCGCGCTCGTCCCGCTGATGGTCGTGATCGCGAAGCGTCCCGCGCCGGTGAGGTCATTCCTGCTCGGCTGGGCCGCGGGAACCGCTTTCTTCTACGGCTCGTGTTACTGGCTCACCTATTCAATGATTCACTACGGCGGGCTGCCGACAATCGTCGCTTACGTGTTGTTGTTTCCGGGCGCGCTCGTGGTCGGCGTCTTTCCCGGCTTGTTCGCATTCTTACTCGCACTGGCAATTAAATACGCGGGCCGTTGGGCGGTGCTGCTAGCTCCGCTGTTTTGGGCGGCGCTCGAATGGGCGCGCCTCGTAGTCACGGGGCAACTCTGGAACGCGCTCGGCTATTCGCAAGCTTATCATCCGACGTTGATTCAGCCTGCGCTCTGGGGCGGCGTTTATGCCGTCAGCTTTCTCATCGTCGTAATCAACGCGGCAGTCGTGCTCCTGCTAACGTCACGCGGTACACGCGCCATCAGCATCTCCGGCTTTATCGTGTTGCTTGTTCCGCTGGCGATCGCGATTTCCCCGTTGTTCGAGACGCACACTGACTCGTCAACACCAGCGCCTGTCACGGTGGTAGCGCTGCAGCCAAACGTGCCGATGAATCTCGAGAAGACCAACGCCGAGCTTAACGAACTGCGCGAGCGTCACTGGTCCATGACCGCGAACGCGCTCAAGTCTCTTGCCAACGACAACTCGCCGCGCTTCGTGATCTGGCCCGAGTCGCCGATGAACTTCACTTACGCTTCCGACAGATCTTTCCAGGAGCAACTCGCGAACTTCACGCGCCAGAACCACACGTCGCTGCTCTTCAACTCACTCGAACCAACGCTCGCCAACGGCTTCTATAATTCCGCGTTGCTCATAAATGAAGACGGTAGACTGATCGCTCAATATGATAAGATTCGCCTGCTGCCGTTTGGCGAATATGTCCCGCTTCCACAATGGTTACCGGGAGCGTCTTTGATAACCGGACTCGTGGGCGACTTCACTCCCGGCGACAAGTACACAGTGATGCCGTTCGGAGATCATCGCGCGGGAACTTTCATCTGCATCGAGTCGGCGTATCCGTACATCGCGCGCGAGCTGACGTTCGAAGGCGCTGACGTGCTGATTAACATCTCGAACGATGGCTATCTTGGACCGACTGCGGTGATGCGTCAGCATCTGGCGAACGTCGTCTTTCGCGCAGTTGAGAACGGCCGGCCCGTTTTGCGCGTTACGAACACCGGCATCTCCGCGCGCATCGATGAGCGAGGGCACATCGAGGACCAGACGGCGCCGTTTCAACCTGATGTTCGCGTTTGGCAAGTGCGGCCGTCGTTCATAGCGAGCACGTTCTACACTCGCCACGGCGATCTGTTTGTTTATTTTTGCGCGTTCGCGGTCCTCGGTTTCTTCGCGGTTTTGTTTAGGATTAAAAGGAGATCTTAAAGAGCAGAGATGAGTGATTTGTTATCCATTCAGGAATTGAGAGCTTCATACGACCACCTCCGTGCGCGCGCAAACCAGCTCGGGAGGTTTCTTTGATGTTCCCGCGCGCCGCGAAGAGTTGAAGCGTATCGAAGCGCAAGCGTCCGCGCCTGATTTCTGGAACGATCAGGAAGCGGCGCAAAAGCTGTTGCAGGATCGCAGTCGCCTCGAAAGAAAGATCGAACGGCAACAGCAGTTTGAAGCGGAGTTGGACGACGCCGGAGTGCTCTTTGAGTTTGCTGAAGAAGACGAGAGTTCGCTCAAGGAACTGCAACCGTTGCTCGCCCGGCTCGAACATGAGTTGAGCCAGGCTGAGACGGAGATGCTGCTGGCTGGCGACAACGATCGCCGCAATGCTATTTGCACCATTCACCCGGGCGCGGGTGGTACCGAATCGCAGGACTGGGCCGAGATGCTCCTGCGTATGTATCTCAAGTGGGCCGAACAGCGAGGATTCAAAACTGAGATTCTCGAGTATCAACCAGGCGAGGAAGCTGGGCTGAAAAGCGTGACGTTCAGAGTTGAAGGCGAGTATGCCTACGGGTTGCTTGCTGCCGAAGCCGGCGTTCACCGGCTGGTCCGGATCTCGCCGTTTGACCAGGCTGCGCGACGTCACACTTCATTCGCTTCTCTCTTCGTCTATCCCGAGATCGACGAAGACATCGAAGTCGAAATCAACGACAAGGACATTCGCATCGACACCTACCGCGCAACCGGCGCGGGTGGCCAACACATCAACACCACCGATTCCGCTGTGCGCATCACGCACCTCCCGACCGGAATCGTAGTCTCCTGTCAGAACCAGCGTTCACAACATCAGAACCGCGCCGTTGCATTTCAGGTGCTGCGTTCGCGTCTTTACGAGCTCGAACTCGAAAAGCGCCGTGCGGAGACTGCGGAACTCGAAGCTAACAAAGCCGACATCTCTTTCGGTTCGCAGATCAGAAGCTACGTGCTCGCGCCTTATCAATTAGTGAAGGACACACGCACCAAACTGGAACGAGGTAACGTTGAGGCCGTGCTTGGTGGAGACATCGACGACTTCATCAAAGCCTACTTGCTCGCTCGCAAGGCTGCTTAAGTGCTTCTTGTGCCTTTTTGTGGCTGAGTTTTCTCTGGAGTTTAAATGGCAACACACATCGAACCGCAGCCGCGCGTGATTATTCCACGCGCGAGTCGTCGTAACGAGATTCTGGCGATCCTGCTCCTCGCAGTCGGATTGTTGCTGGCGCTGTGTCTGGTTTCGGCTGCCTTCTATCCAAACGATCCGTCGTGGAACTCCGCGGGCGCAGGCGAAACGCACAACTGGGCCGGTGCGATCGGCGCGAACGTCGCCGCGACTGCGTTTCAATTCATCGGTCTCGCCTCGTTTCTGTTGCCGCTGTTGCTGTTCGCCGCGGCGTGGCGGCGGTTTCGTCCGAGCACGATCCACCATGCGTGGACACGCCTCACGGGACTGATCGTGCTGGTCATCGCTGCTTCATCTCTTCTCTCGATCTCGCAACTGCACCCACTGTTCGACGGGAGCGTGCAACCCGGCGGCCTGCTCGGCGCTGTCGTTTCACAAGGCCTCGCAAGCGGCTTGAGCAATATCGGCGCGACCGTATTACTCGTCGCGATCGCCGCGACCGGTCTGTTGCTGGCAACAAACTTCTCGTTCATTCGGCTTTACGAGATCGTCGTCAACGCAATCGCCACACGCTTCGCTTTCGTCGGCAAGCTTCCGGAACGCTTCCGCGCGTGGCGGCAAACGCGTCACGAACTCGCGCAAAAACGCAAAGAAACAAAGGCCGCGATCAAAGCCGAACGCGAAGCCGCTCGCACTGCGCTAAAGCAAACAGCTAATCTCACAGCCGCGGAGCGCGTCGCCGACTTCATGAAAGAACCGATCGCGCCCGTGGTTGAATCCACCCAAGTCGTTCGTGCTGAAACGAAGACTACCGAGT
>DASXXL010000696.1:0-4087 GCA_036503085.1 Pyrinomonadaceae bacterium
GAATCTTCTTGAAAAGTTTTATGTTCGCGCCGTGTGCCGGAGACAAAGCACGCGCGGCTCTCATGATCAAGTTAGTCTGGTCTACGGGTATCGCCGGATCGTCACAGGTCAACGAAACGCGATCGTCCTCGCGTAACTCGAAGACCAGTTCATCGCACAGAGAAACGCTCTGCAGAACGGTTACGACCTCGTGATAACCATCAGGCCGCTTTCCGAGTATCCGCAAACTCCAGTTGATCTTGGCGAAGGAAGGAAGCTTCAGCAAATCACCGCGTAATAAACGTCTGAGTCAGGAACACCGATCCGTCCGGGGCCACATACGTTCCGATCGCCATCGCGCGAAACTCCGGCGACAAAATATTAGCGCGATGCTTCTCGGACGCCATCCATCTCTCAACTGCAAATGCTCCGGGATCTTCGTAGCCCTGATTATACGCGATGTTTTCACCGAGCACGGTAAAGGTAAGAATGCCGACCGCGCGAGCCCTGTCGCGCAAGTGCAGACCATCAGGCGTGTCGTGAGCAAAGTAGTTCAGCCGCGACATGCTCTCCGAGTGAGTGCGGGCCATGCGGCAGACGTCGGCGTCCCACTCGAGCGCAGGCAAACCATGCTGGACGCGAACGACATTAGTCTGCTCGAAAGCACGACGTTCGATGTCGTTCGCTTCAGCAAAACTGGGAGAGGCGCTCGGGGTGACCGAAGTATGAGTCGTGGGTGTAAAACGCGTGATGAGGCGAGCGACAGGCTGAGGTTTGGGCTGTTGCTGGCCCAAAGCGGATTGGCAGCCAACGAGGCCGACGAGCAGAATCAGGCATGTCCGGGTCACCCTAAACACGAGTTCAGGGTACCAACTCTGTTTAACTACGGTCAACCGATTTATTCGGTGGCGGGTTCGGCTCGGTCATCAGTGAAGCGATAGACGGTCTTCAGCCAGGATGATCGGGTCGGATAGCAATAGACAAGCACGACGGCGGCGATTGCACAGGACCAGTAGGTGTAAAGCTCGTTTCCTGTGATTAATGTCACAACAAAACCGATCGTCGCGATCGCCTCAGCGAGGATGGCGAGCTGGATCGTGGTCTTTTCGAGCGTTTTTATGAGGCCCGTAACGCCGGCGAGACCGGCGATATCCTGCAGCCGCATCGGCGAAAAGCGGTTGCGCCGCCAGGCGACCGCTCCCAAGCCAAAAAACAGGACCACGATGCGGGTCGCGATGTCGAGAGGGGCATTGGATGGTCTCTCAATCAGATAAGGACGGGCAACGAAGGCAACGACCGAAAGGAGCACCGTCGCGATCAACAATCCGGCGACGGTGACTGCCGCCGCTTTGTGCCTGCGGGCCAACTCGGCCTGAGCTTCTGGGGAGGTAGGTTCCAGTGCCATCGTGGCTTGCGGGGGCGGCCACGGAGTGCCACCCCGCGAAAATTGTCTATGGCTTGATTGCCGCCGGGGCCGCCGTGCCGTTATTCGAGGCCGCCGGTGTGACCGGTGTCGCGGCTCTCGGCGAACGCTGTGTTGGCGCATCGGGCGTTCTCTTGTCGGGCAGTTGGCCGTTGTACTTGAGCGCCTCGTCGATCAGGTCGGTGCCTTCTTTCCCGTCTTTGCTGATCAGGATGCCGTTCTTGTTCACGGTCACGTCGGCACGTCCCGAAACCTGCTGCATCAGGTTACCCATGAAACTCTGCGGCTGCTTTTTCGCGCACGGGTTCGGCGTGGATTTTTCCGGAATCGGCGCACCGATGATCTTCAGCTGATCTTTCGCCTTGTCGATGTATTCGCTTTCCGGAAACTCAGTCAGGAGTTTCTGGTAATAACGAGCAGCCTCGTCTGGTTCTTCTTCGGCTTGGTAAGTCGACGCGAGTCGAAAGAAAACCTCGTCGTTGTAAGAGAAGCACGGATACTTGTCGACGATCTCTTTCAAACGCGACTGCGCGCCTTTCAAACCGCCCTTGCCGGTCGAATACTTCACGTCGTAATAGAACCGCGCGATTTGAAGATTGTGCATCGCGAGGTTCTCCTGCACTTCCTGCAGCCGCGACTCGACCGTCGGCCGCAGCGGACTGTTCGGATACTGCTGCAAGAGAACTTTCAGCCGCTGCTCGGCTTTGCGCGCGTGCGAGATGTCGCGGTCGGACAGGCCCATCTGTCGCATTTCCGCTTCCGCCACTTTCAGACTTGCATCATCGGCGAGCGGATCTGTCGGAAAGAACGTGAGCCAGTCTTGGTAAGCCTGCGCGGCCTGGATCAACGAACTCGTCGTTCCTTCGAGAAAGAACGAATCGGCGATCGCGAGTTTGGCCAAGGGCAGAAACGGTGAATCAGGATACGTGTTAATGATGGTCGCAAACAGCAAACGGCCGGTGTCGTGATGTCCTTTGCGAACTTCCTTCGCGGCTTCTTCAAACAACGTGCGATCGCGACCGGCGACCGCAGTTCCTGTCAGGTCCGCGTATTTATCTTCACCGCCGCCAAGCAGACCAAACAATTTTCCCTTCTTCTTCTTTCCCTTGCTGGTGGAAGTCGCCGCAGCGGTGCCTATGCGTGCGCTGGCGGTTTGTTGCAAGCCGGCGTCAACGCGCGTGCTCAGTTCGGCCACGGACTGTTCCAAACGATCCACGTCAGCGGTGTCGAACTTCTCAGCCTTGTCGTTCTTTGATTTGAGGTTGCTGACTTCGGAACTGAGTGAGGAAACTTCTTTCTCGAGACCTTTGAGCCGCACCGCCGGGTCGTCGGCGTTCGGCTTCTTGTCTTTGTCCGGCGCGGGCATCGCGCCCAGGGCACTGTTCAACGAACGACGCATCAGGTCGAGTTTGGAACTCATCACGTCCAGGCGCTGAGCGGTCGAGAGCTCGGTCTGGCCGCCGGTCCGTTGTTGCTGCTGCTGCCCGAACGCGGTCTGGGACAGGCCCAAAACGGCGGCGCAGAAAAGCGCCAGGATAATAAAACGAGACTTCATAAAATCGACCTCCAGCAATAAAAACAATTATTTCTAGCGGAAAAAGAGAAGTTACGGCTATCGGATTCCGTTTTCTCTGCTTCGGTTTGCCGTCACAACGAATTTATACCCATTGAACGGTGGCTTCGCGTAACTCTCTAACGGCCGCTTCCGCGTCGGGTTTGCCGAAAATTGCCGAGCCGGCCACGATGATTTCCGCGCCCGCGGCGACCACCGCTTCGATGTTCGCCCGATCCACCCCGCCATCGATCTCAATGCGCACGTTCAACTGCCGCTCGACGATCATCTGTCGCAGCCGTTTCACCTTGTCGAGCGTTTGCGGAATGAACTGCTGGCCGCCGAAACCCGGGTTGACCGACATCACCAGCACGTAATCGACAAACTGTAGCGCCTCTTCGACCGCGACCACCGGTGTCGCGGGATTCAAAACCACGCCTGCCTGCGCGCCCGCCGCTTTGATTGACATCGCCGTCCGGTGCAGATGCGCGTCGGCTTCGACGTGCACCGAGACCATCTGTGCGCCGGCTTCGACAAACTGCGCTGCGTAGACACCGGGCTGCGTGATCATCAAGTGCGCGTCAATCGGCAGACGAGTGAACTTCGCGAGCGACTTCACCACCGGCAAACCTACCGTGATGTTCGGGACGAAGTGACCGTCCATCACGTCGACGTGCAGCACGCCGGCGCCGCCACGTTCAACTGCCTGGATCTGATCGCCAAGACAGGAGAAGTTGGCGGACAAAATCGAAGGAGCGATCTCGATGTTTCGCTGGTTGAGCAATCCCCTTTTTACTCTTACTCGCGCTTTAACCCTGTCGGGGTAATCACGGCGCCGGTCTGGTCCTGGTCGGGTTGGGAATCGGCGTGGGCCGAGGAGCCGCCGGTCGCCGGTTGACGTTCACATTACTCGCCGGCCGCGCATTAATGTTGCTGTTCGTCGTGGCGCGATTCACGTTTGCGCGCGGAATATTTGCGTTGCCGGTCGTCGTGTTGGCGTTGGTTCGGTTCGCGTTCGCCGCGCGATTGGCGTTGCTGTTCACGGCGCGATTGCTGTTGCCGTTTGCATTCGCGTTTGCGTTAGCGTTGTCGTTCGTGTTCCGGTTGCGCGGCCGCCTGGGTTTGTTTTCGTT
>DASXXL010000697.1:0-5003 GCA_036503085.1 Pyrinomonadaceae bacterium
CTGTTTCATCGTACCCGCGACGATAGCCGCGAAAACAAAGCAACACCGGTTAACTCGCGCCGAGCTCAAACAAGCGGAATCGCGTTTGGCCGAAATGGGTTATCGACCGGGCCGCGTCGATGGTGTAATCGACAACGACACGCGCCAGGCGTTGGTCCTGTTTCAAAAGTGGGAAGGTCGCACGATCACCGGCCAACTCAATCGCAAAGAGTTTGACGCGATCGAGAGTGCGACTGCGCCAGCAGCGAGAGACACGGGTTATCGTCACGTCGAAGTCGATCTCGATCGGCAAATGCTCTTGATGACTGACGACGATGGCGCAGTCACTCGCATTCTTCCCGTCTCGACCGGCAGCAACAGACAGTACAACGAGAAAGGAATTCGCGGTCTCGCCTACACGCCGACCGGTCGCTTCCGCATCTACGCCAAGATTTCCGGTTGGCGAAAATCGCCTCTCGGCCTGCTCTACTATCCAAACTACTTCAGCGACGGGCTCGCGATTCACGGTGCTCCTTCCGTGCCGCAGTCACCGGAGAGTCATGGTTGCGTGCGCATTCCGATGTGGTCCGCCACCGAGATGTACAAAGCGTTGCCGGTGGGAACGATCCTGCTGATCTACGACAGCCAGTCGTTCGTCTCGGCTAAAGAGTGGGCCGAAGCCGACAAGCAAAAAGGCGAGGCAGTCGTTCGATAAAACCGGCTTTTTCTTGCGCGATCTGTTTGCGTGACGTAAAACGTGACGAGTCGCTATGGCTCAACACGCAATGTCAGCGCTGGGGTTCCTCGTCTTTCTCGGGATCTCGTGGTTGCTTTCGAATAATCGCCGGCGCGTTGCGTGGAAGACGATCGGCTCAGGCGTCGCGCTGCAACTCCTCATTGGTCTAATCATTTTTCGTCTGCCTGTTTCGCATCGCGTGTTGCTTTGGCTCAACGATGCCGTCGTAGCGTTGCTCGACGCGTCGAAGAGCGGTTCCATGTTTCTCTTTGGACCACTCGCGGCGAGTCCCGGTGAACAGGGATCGATCGGATTCATTCTCGTGTTTCAGGTGCTGCCGGTGGTGATCTTCTTCGCCGCGATCACGTCGCTGCTTTATCACCTCGGCGTGTTGCAACTATTCGTGCGGCTCTTCGCGAAACTCTTTCATCGCACAATGAAGATCAGCGGCGCGGAGTCGCTCTCCAGCGCGGCGAACATCTTTGTCGGAGTTGAATCGGCGCTCGTGGTCCGGCCTTATCTCGCGAAGATGACGCGCTCGGAGTTGCTGTTGATATTGACGACTGGTTTGGCGACGGTGGCGTCGAGTTCGTTAGGCGTGTACGTCGCGTTTCTGGCGCCGATGTTCCCGGGTGTCGCGGGGCATCTGCTCTCGGCGTCGATTCTCGCGATACCTGCTTCGGTTGTCGTGTCGAAGCTGCTCGTGCCGGAAACGGAAACGCCCGAGACACTCGCGGCCGTTCCGCCGGACGATGAGTCGACGCGTTCGCGCAATCTGATCAGCGCGCTGATCGAAGGCGCGATGGAAGGCGTCAAACTCGCCGCCGGAATCTGTGCACTGCTAATCGCCATCCTCGGCGTCGTTGCGCTCATCGACAAACTGCTCGGCGTCGGCAGTTCGTGGTTCGGTATGAGCGAACCGTTGTCGTTTGTGCGGATCTTGAGCTGGGTGTTTTATCCGTTCGCGTATCTGCTGGGACTGCAATCGGGCGACGTGCCGATGGCGGCGCGATTGTTGGGTGAGCGAGTGATTCTCACTGAGGTCGTCTCTTACAACCACCTCGCGCAGTTGATCTCCAGCGGCCAGATGACAAACCCGCGCAGCGTGGTGATTTTGACTTACGCGCTGTGCGGCTTCGCGCACGTGGCGGCGGTCGCGATCTTCGTCGGCGGCACTGCGGCCCTCGCGCCGTCTCGTCGCGACGATCTCGCGAGTCTTGGTTTGCGTGCGTTACTGGCGGCCACGCTCGCAACGCTGATGACCGGATGCGTCGCGGGCATCTTCAGCAGCGGCAGCGAGGGATTGCTGCTGGGAACGCATTGAATAGTCTGGTTGGCGCTGCTGATGGTTTGCGCGTAAGCTCTCAGCGAAATCCGCGCGAAGAGAACAAGCATGGTGCCGGTCTCGATTCTCGATCTCGTTCCCGTCATTCTGGGTGAAACACCGCGCGAGGCATTGCGCAAGAGCCTCGAACTGGCGCAGCGCGCGGAAGCGCTTGGCTACAAGCGCTACTGGGTTGCCGAACATCACAACATGACCGGCATCGCGAGCGCCGCGACTTCCGTCGTGATTGGTTATCTCGCGGGTGCCACGTCGACGATTCGCGTCGGCTCGGGTGGCATCATGCTGCCGAATCACTCGCCGCTCGTGATCGCCGAACAGTTTGGTACGCTCGAATCACTTTATCCGGGGCGCATTGATCTTGGTCTTGGCCGCGCGCCGGGAACAGACTCTCGTACCGTCCGTGCGCTGCGACGCGATCCTTCGATCTCCGACAGGTTTCCGCAGGACGTGCTTGAGTTGCAGGAGTTGCTCGAGTCGGCGCAACCGGGACAATCTGTGCGTGCGGTTCCGGGCGCGGGCACTGAAGTTCCGCTCTGGATTCTTGGTTCGAGCACGTTTGGCGCCGAGCTCGCCGCGTCGCTCGGACTGCCGTACGCCTTTGCCTCGCACTTCGCGCCCGACGCTTTGTTGCAGGCGCTCGAGATTTATCGCAAACAGTTCAAGCGGTCGAAGCAGTTGGACCAGCCGTACGCGATGGTGGGCGTCAACGTTGTGGCGGCTGACACGGATGAAGAGGCGCGGCGGCAGTTCACCACCGTGCAGCAGTCCTTCACGAACCTCGTGCGTGGCGCGCCGGGTAAACTGCAAGCGCCGATTGACGACATCGACGAATACTGGAGTGCGGCGGAGAAGTATCACGCGTCGCACATGTTGAAGTACTCGATCGTCGGCTCACGCGAGACGGTGAACAGAGGGCTTGCCGAATTTCTCGACTTAACCAAGGCCAACGAATTAATGATCGTCACCAGTCTCCACGACCACCCCGCCCGCGTCCGGTCATACGAGATCGTTGCTGAGATAAATTTTAAATGAAAACCTACCGCAAAGAAGCGTGGTTCAACGTGCCGACCGGCGTGCGTTCAAGGTCTGTATCCGGCGCTCCACCGCTTTATTCGAACTTGTACGGCCCTCATCTGAGTCTTTGAGACCGCGTTGGACCATCAGATCGAACGCGATCTCGCGCAGGATTTCGTCGTAAGAACTGTCGTCCGGCTGCCGGTTTACGATCTCACTGATGCGCTCTTTAGGTGTTGGATTCATGACTTAGACCGGCTGGCCGGAGACGTGGTTTGAGACGAATGAGATCGTGTGGCCGGCGGGTTCGCGGACTTTGAAGTATTCGTGATCGCCCGACAGTCTTTCGATTGGTGTTGGTTCAAGACCGAGCGAAGCAAACCGTTCGTGGGTCGCACGCAGATCTTCCACCATCAGATCGAACGGCGCGTCAACAGGCGTAATGCTCGGTTTTGCGATCAGCACGAGATGCGTGCCGCCGCGTAGTTCCAGCACCGCGACCGAAGGTCGTTCTACAACTGAACGCAAACCGATCTGGCGCATGAAGGCCGCACTTTCGGGCAGTCGATCGGTTTCCAGCACCACGTGCCCAACCCAAACCGGCGGCCGCAAATCTTCGTTACTCATCTCCAACGCCTCCTCTCCTCTGCAGGTCCACTCATCTGCAAACACGTCCCTCCGGACCAACACCGCTTGTCGTTGTCAGCATTTACTTACGCAAGGCGAAGCATTATAACGTCACCACGAAGTTCGATTAATACTTACTCGGACGTAGCCCATGTTTACCCCACGCTGTCTACTGCGATTCCTCTTACTTGCCTGCTGCGTAGCGTGGTCCAGTGCGGCGCCGGCGCAAGCAGAAGCGAAACCTTTGCCTCAACAAGTAAAACCTGTCAGAACCGTAAAAGGCCAGGTGTTGACCTCGACTTCCCTGCCGAGCATTCGCCTCAAGTTTGACAAGCATTTCAAATACGCCGGCACACAGAAGTTCGTCCTATACGGACGCTCACAAGCCGAACAGTTCTTCTTCGTCGACACTGACCAAAGCGGCCAGATCCAGCGCATGTACCTGGTCCAGTTCGAAGGCTATCTACCAAACACCAACGCGACTTACGATTACGCCGTCACGGAAACTGTAGCTCTCAATGGGCAAACATACATCGCCAACAGCGAGAGCGTGCCAAATGTTTCAGCCCTGCTCAAACAGGAACCCGAATCAGACGCCGCGCGCGCGGTCACGTTCCTCACAAACAAGGGCTTTCACCTTCCCGAAGCACTGAAATACCGCCGCTTCGTGCGCCTGGTCGACGACGCAAAACGCAACGAGTTCATCCTCGTTTACATTGAAGTCGCAAGCACCGCCGCCGCGCAGCAAAAGCCCGACAACGAATTCTCAGCGCGCGCTCTTAAGGGCGTCCGCGTTCTAAACAAATGAAAACTCGCCAAACCGTTCCCATGCTATTCGTCGCCGACGTCGAACGCTCGATGGACTACTACAAACATCTCGGCTTCGAGCTCGGCAACACGTTCGCCGCCGATGGCGCCACAAAACCGACTTGGGCGTGGCTGCAATCAGACGACGCTTCGTTAATGCTCGCCGCCACCAACGAACCCATAATCCCAAGCGAGCAGCGAGTCCTCTTCTACCTCTACACCGACGACATAAAAACAGCTCATGCGGCGCTTACCGAAGCCGGTCTGAATCCCGGCCCGATTACCACACCGTTCTACGCCCCACGCGGCGAGTTTCAACTCACCGATCCCGATGGTTACGTTTTGATGTTGACTCACACGTAAGTCTTACAACGTACGTCAGCGCACCGATCTTCCTGAGCTTCACTGGTACGCTCGCGGCCTTCCCCCTTTCTGAAAAATCAGGATTTCTCCCGAGGGATTTATGGATAGAAAAACTCGGCTGGCGATCCTCTT
>DASXXL010000698.1:0-2203 GCA_036503085.1 Pyrinomonadaceae bacterium
AGTTCGATTGAGTTGCTGAAGGATTCTAATCGCGTCGTCGAACTTGGCTTCGCTGTAAAAGCCACGCGCGATCTGGAACGTTGCGTTTGGGACGGTAGTGCTTTGCGGGTACTGATCGATCAGCGCCTGGTAATGCGCCCGCGCGCCGGCGAAGTCGCGGTTGAATTGATAGACGGAGGCGCGCAACAGGTGCTCTTGTTCGGACAGCGATGGAGATGGATTTGCCGAGCTCGGCGATTTATCGAGTGCGTCGAGATTGCGAACTGCGGTGAGCGCGAAGTCGTCAGGACGCGAGGCGTCGGGCATCTGCATCACGAGTTTCGTAAACGTATCGCGCGCTTCGGCAGTTTTACCGGCCCGCACTTGTGCCGTGCCCATCAATGCGGCCGCTTCACGTGCTACGGCTACATTCTTCGCCGATGCGAGCGCTTTCGCGCTAGTCGCTGCCGAGTTGAAGTCACCGCTTTCGAAAAAACTCTCACTCAACCTGAGTGCCGCGGTGTCGTGCAACAAACTGTTCGGCGCGGTGGCGAGTAGTTGCTGCAAACGTTCGCGCTCGAGCACAGGGTCGCCGGTCGCACGCGCGAGTTTCGCCAGGTGCCACAACGCATACTCTTTCAGAATCGAGTTGCGCGCGACCACTGCCTGGTAATTTGCGGTCGCCGCGGCGATATCGCCTGCGCTTTCGGCCTTGCGTCCGGCCGCATAATCCTGGTTTTGCGGCGACTGGGCCACGGCCACCGACACACAGCACACCAATAGCAGCGTTAGTCTCGCCAGCAGCATGCGCGGAATTATAATCGCTGCAATCTGTGTATACTATCGGGGCTAATGATCACCGAAAACACAAAGGCGCGTTTGCTTGAAGGCACCGCTGTCGCCGCGCAGATCAAGCAGGAAGTGCAGACCGAAATCGCTCGAATGGTTGAGACGTCCGGCTATCGCCCGTGCCTGGCCGCCGTGCGCGTCGGCGACGATCCGGCGTCCGCGGTTTACGTGCGCAACAAGATCAAAGCGTCGGAAGAGGTCGGGATTAGATCGGAGCATCACGCGTTGCCGGAGTCGACCAGCACGGATGAGCTGCTCGCGCTGATCGACGACTTGAACCAACGCGACGATG
This sequence comes from Pyrinomonadaceae bacterium, assembly GCA_036503085.1. GTDB lineage: Bacteria > Acidobacteriota > Blastocatellia > Pyrinomonadales > Pyrinomonadaceae > PSRF01. The sequence continues at coordinate 1,121 of DASXXL010000698.1, forward strand.
TCGACGGCATTCTTGTCCAACTGCCGCTGCCGAGCGCGATCGACGAGACGACGATCATCGAAGCAATCGATCCGGGGAAAGACGTCGACGGCTTTCATCCGGTCAACGCCGGCAAGCTTGCCATGGGGCGGCCGGTTTTGGTGCCGTGCACACCCGCCGGAATTATCGAGTTGCTGGATTACAACTCGATCGAGATTCGCGGCGCGAATGCGTGCGTAGTCGGTCGCAGTCAGATTGTCGGGCGGCCGATGGCCCAATTGCTCCTGCAGCGCGATGCAACCGTCACAATCTGTCACTCACGCACGCGCAACCTCGCTGCTGTGACGCGCCAGGCGGATCTGTTAGTTGTAGCGATCGGGCGCGCGGGAATGATCGGCCGCGAGCACATCAAACCCGGCGCGGTGGTGATCGACGTCGGCGTGAATCGGGTGTCGGATGAAGCGGAAGTGCGGCGGCTTTTTGGTGATGCGGCGGAGAAGCGTCTGGAGGTTGTGGCGAAACGCGGTGCGACGCTCGTCGGTGATGTGAATCCGGCAGAAGCGATGGAAGTCGCGGGTATGTTTACGCCCGTTCCCGGCGGCGTCGGTCTGCTCACTGTTGCGATGTTAATGAAGAACACGCTCAAGGCGGCGAAGCTGCGCCACAGATTTAATCCGTAACGATCTCGATGCTGCGCGTTGGCTTAACAGGATCGATTGCTGTCGGTAAATCCTATGTCGCTTCGGTGTTTGCCGAACTTGGCGCTCACGTACTCGATGCCGATCACACCGCGCGCGAAGTCGTGTTGCCCGGCTCGCCAGGCCTCGCAGCGACTGTCAACGCGTTCGGTCAAGAGGTTCTCAACGCAGACGGAACATTAAACCGGCAGCAACTGGGCGCACTCGTCTTCGCTGACGAGGAGAAACGCCAGCAGTTAAATCATCTGCTGCATCCGTTCATCATCGCGCGCCAGGATGAGATCCTCGCGTCGTGGGAAGCAGAAGATCCGGACGGCATCGGTATCGTCGACGCTGCGTTGATGATCGAATCAGGCGGCTACAAGCGGTTCGACAAATTGATCGTGGTCCATTGCCGGCCCGAAGT
>DASXXL010000699.1:0-2007 GCA_036503085.1 Pyrinomonadaceae bacterium
TGAAACGCGGCTTCCATTATGCGCAGACGCAACGGCGAGAGCGTCGGCTCTTTTATTTCGATGTCCGGCGTGATGCCGCCGCCGCCGTAGAACACACGGCCGACCGCTGTTTGAACCGGTGGTCCAGTGTGCGGATGCGGCGTCGGCGAAGCGAGCGCGAGTGGCGCTTCGAGATTGCGCGGGCCCGGAGGCGGTGGTGTGTCGGCCGGATCGTGACGCGTGTAGTAATCGTAGAGCGAGCCGCTCGAGTAGTCGCGTTGCAGCGAACGTCCGTAAGGCGTGTAGTAGCGCGCTGTCGTCAAAGTCAGACCGGTATTGAACGGCAGTTGGAAGATGCGCTGCACGAGGCCTTTGCCGAAACTCGTTTCACCGACGATGAGACCACGGCCGTGATCCTGAATCGCGCCGGCGACGATCTCGGAAGCTGACGCGGTGTTGCGATTGATTAGTAACACCAGTGGCAGCGTCGCGGGTTCGGACCCGGTTGATTTGTAAACAAACGGCTGGCTGTACTCGGTGCGGCCTTTTACCGACACGACCACCTGGCCGCGCGGCAAAAATTCACTGGCGACATCAATTGCCTGGTCCAGCAGACCGCCGGGATTGCCGCGCAGGTCAAGGACGAGCTGGCGCATGCCCTGCTCTTCGAGACGCTTCATCGCCTTCGATAATTCTTCATCGCTGGAGCGTTGAAAACCACCAGTGAGTCCGATGTAACCGATGCCCGGACGGATCATGTAGGCGTTGCGAATAGTCAGCAACGGCACGGCGTCGCGAACGATCGTGAAATAGAGTGGCGCTTCCGAACCGGGGCGTTCGACTTTTAACGTGACGGGTTCGCCGAGTGCGCCGCGTACGTTCTTCGAAACTTGTTCGCTGGACCACTCGCGGGCGTCTTTGCCGTCGACTTCGAGGATGCGATCGCCGTATTTGAGACCGAGTTTCGCAGCAGGTGTGCCTTCGACGGAGGATTGAACGTAGACGCCGTCGCGATGCTGCACGATGGTGACGCCGATGCCGTAGAAGCGCGAGTCCTGATCTTCTTTGAGCTTTTTGAATTCGCTGTACGGGAAGTAAGCCGAGTGTGGATCGAGCGTCGAGAGCATGCCCTGGATCGCGGCTTGGGTTGCTTTCTCGTGATCGATGTCGCCGGAGTAGTTGGACGTGATCGTCGAGACTGCTTCGTTGTAGTCGTGTTCGATCTCATCGGCGACGCGATAGGAGTTGGTGGCGCCGCTGCCGATGGCGGTCAGGCTGCTGAAGCGCCGTTCGTTACCGATGGTGCCGCCGAGGATTGCGGCCAGGAGGATGATGGCCCCGGCAGTGATTATGAACTTCCGGTTGATCGTTCTGCCTTTGTACTCTGCCGGGGAATCCTTGAACTGGCGTGCAACTTCCATAGCCGAAATATAACACACGCGTTTTTGAACATCGAAGGCGTTGGCAAAGGATCGCGCGTCAACTTGCCAACGCTTTTAGCGTTGCAACGCATATGTATGTTGGTTTCCCAGGGTTCTGCGAACCCCGGGCTGGAATTAGCCGACGCCTTCGGCGTTGAACTGCCGCAAAACCCACTGTGGTATATTGCGGGTGAGCACCTGAATGTCCGCGTCTCTCTCGGTCGTTATTCCTGCGTATAACGAGGCGGCCCGCTTGGGGAACACCCTGACGGCGGTCGTAAACTATTTGCGCCAGAGTTGGCCCGACGCGGAACTTATCGTAGTCGACGACGGGTCAACTGATAACACCGCGAGCCTCGCACGCGAAGTCCTGAACGATAGCGGCGGCATACACATCACTGGAGGCGGCGCTCATGACACCGGTGGCGGCCTTCACGACACCGGTGGCGGCAATAGCGGACGCGGCCTGCGCACTTCGGTCATCACTTATAAGTCAAACCTCGGCAAAGGTAGAGCGGTCCGACTCGGACTACTCGCCGCGCGCGGTGAAGTGGCGTTGTTTTCCGACGTCGACCTTTCAACGCCGATCACGGAAACGCCGAAGCTT
>DASXXL010000700.1:0-8613 GCA_036503085.1 Pyrinomonadaceae bacterium
TACCTTTCATGACGTTCCCTAATCGCCGCCGCCGCGTCTATAATAAGCGCACCCCACAGCCAAATCAGGAGGCAAAGGCGATGCTGATCCGCGATGTGATACGCAACCGCGAGCCTTACTCGACCAGATCTTCTGCCAGCGTGCAGGAGGCGGCGGAGTTTATGGCTGCGCGAAACATTGGCGCGGTGTGTGTGATCGATGAGGAGGGCCGGCTGCTCGGCGTGTTTTCCGAGCGCGACGTGATGAACCGCATCGTCGTGCCGCAGCGCGATCCGCAATCAGTCTGCGTTGGCGAAGTGACCAGCGAGCTGCGCGCGGTGATCCAGTGTGACGAGACTCCGCATCAGGCGCTCGAACGCATGGAGCGGTATGGTACTCGCCACCTGCCGGTAGTCGACGGTGAACGCTGGGTCGGCATGCTTTCGATGCGCGATCTGCTGCGCGTCGAAGTTGGCGAACAGGGCGACGAGATCAAGTTGCTTCACGAATACATACAACATTAGGTCCTAACTCGTGTCACTTAAATCTTCGTGGTCTTTCATCGCCCTCCTAATCGTCGTCTGCGTTGCTTGCGCCCGCCCGCCCGCGGGACGCGGCGGTGGTGAGGTTGCGAGTTCGCCGCAATCGAATACGCGTTTCAAAGTTGAGAAGGTTGTGGGTGGTCTCGAGGTGCCGTGGTCCATTGTGTGGGCGCCGGACGGCCGCATGATCTTCACCGAACGTCCCGGACGTGTGCGGGTTTTTGAAAACGGCGCGTTGCGCGCGAAGCCGCTGTTTGTTGTGCCTGACGTTGAATCGACCGGCGAAAGCGGGTTGATGAGTATCGCGCTGCATCCGCAGTTCAACAGCAATCATTTAGTTTATCTCTCGTATGCTTACGCGCGAGACAAAGTGCGCGTCGCGCGCTATCGCGAAACGCCCGACGGCTTCGCCGATCGCACGGTGATCATCGAGAACATTCCGGCCGCGCAGTTTCACGCCGGTTGTCGTATTCGGTTTGGACCAGACGGCAAGCTCTACATCACGACCGGCGACGCCACGCACCGCGAGATCGCCCAGAAACTCGATTCGCTCGGCGGCAAGACGCTGCGCTTGAACGACGACGGCTCAGTGCCGCAGGACAACCCGTTCGTGGGCCAACAGAACGCGCGGCCGGAGATCTGGTCCTACGGTCATCGCAATGCACAGGGAATGGACTGGCAGCCGGGCACGAACCTGATGTTTCAAACTGAGCATGGACCAAGCGGCTTCGACGGTCCGGAAGGCGGAGACGAAGTCAACATCGTCGAGCGCGGCAAGAACTACGGCTGGCCCATAATTCACCACACGCAAACGCGCGCCGGGCTTGAGTCCCCGCTGCTGGAATACACGCCACCGTGCGCGCCGGCGAGCGGCATGTTCTACCGCGGTAACGCATTTCCGGGCTTCAAAGGAAACTTTTTCTTCGGTTGTTTGCGCGGCGAGATGTTGATTCGCGTGGCGCTCGATGGCCGGAAGGTGTTGGGCCAGGAGGGAATCATCAAAGACTTCGGTCGTATTCGCGAAGTGGCCGAAGGACCAGACGGCTACTTGTACTTCTCGACGTCTAACCGGGATGGACGCGGCAAGCCGGCGTCAGACGACGATCGGATCATTCGCCTCGTGCCTGCGCCTTAACGTTTAGATTTTTTGCGCGAGAATCGCGGTTTTGCTCCAGCCGATCGCTTCTTTTCGCGGGAAGCGATACTGGTGCACGATGCGGAAGTGTTTTTCCGTTTGCTCTTTCACTTCCTGCGGTGGATGGCTCTTGAAGCGGAAGAGTATTTCGAGCAGCACACCGACGGCGCTCGGATGCACCGGTAAGTGGAGTAAGTGACCGCCGGGCGCGATCACGCGCGCGAGCTCAGTCAAGCCATCAGCCAGCTTCACGTATTCGAGCGCACCGGAAGTGACCACGAGGTCCATTGACTTGTCTGCAAATGGAAGGCAGAGCAGGTTGCCTTGTGTGAAGGTGACGTCGCGTTTTCTGCCCGGACTGTAGTAAAGCGACTTGCGCGCGGCCGCCACGGAAGTCTGCGATAGATCCAAAGCCGTAATCGAAACAGGACAACGAATCGCACGCAGCAACGCGAGTGTCAGTAATCCGGTGCCGCAACCAGCATCGAGAATGCGCGCGCCGCGCTCGACGGGCAGCGGGTGCTGCGCAAAATATTGATCGAGCGACCGGCCGTAACCGTTCAGCTTGAAAGTCAGATCGTATAACCTGGCGATCCGGTCATAATAAGAGCCCGCACGCGCCTCATTTTCGGTTGCAGTTAGAGCATACTCCATGAGCTTCTCTTAAGCCTCACCTCACTGACGGATTAGTTGTGCAGTTTATTTCATCCCGGCGTGGCGCGGGCCATTGTAGCGTCGTCGCGACTTTTACTCAACCGAAACGTTAGACCGACGCAAGATGGCCCCAGCAGGGCGTTCCTCCTTTGGCGAGAGTTCAGCTTTGACCACATGGGAGGAACAAAGATCATGAGTCGAATCTTGCGGACACCTGCTGTTGCAATGCTGCTTTTGACAATGACCATTACGCTTGCACCGGCGCAAAACTCCTCAGCACAGCGGGTGACAAAGCGAATCCCGTACCCAACGTTTGAGCTCGAAGTGCTGGTTGACGGCCGGCCGTTGACGGAGTATCGCAGCCACGGCAGGCCGTATGTTGAAGCTCCGCGAGGCGCGGAGTATGAAGTGCGGCTGCGCAACTCCTCGCCCGATCGCGTGGCAGTCGCGTTGTCGGTTGACGGGCTCAATACGATCGATGCGTTGCAAACGTCCGCGTGGAACGCGAGTAAGTGGGTGATCGAACCCTATCAGACGATCACGATTGGCGGGTGGCAGATGAGTTCGGAACGAGCGCGGCGGTTTTACTTCACGACTGAGCGTGATTCGTATGCGGCGAAGTTGGGCCAACGCGGTGACTTCGGCGTGATCTCGGCGGTGTTCTTTCGGGAAAGAAATCGACCGGTGATCGTGCGGCCTTCTGAACAATCGGCATCGGGCGCTCAACCAAAGCTGCGTGCCGAGGCGTCGCGTGACAGCGACGCGGCGACTGGAATTGGACGTTCAGTAAGAAATGACGTTCGCGAGATCGATATGGAATTGGATTCCACTCCAGCGGCAGAACTGATGGTGAGATACGAGTATTCGCGTGGACGGTTCTGTCCGGAGCCACAGTGAGACACGGATAAAAACGGATTTACTTGCGGATTAAGTCGGGCGTGTAGAGCTGCATGTAGACACGGTAGTTCGACATCACCTTCTGCACGTAACCCTTTGTTTCGTCAAAACCAATTTCTGCCGTGAACACACCGGGGTCTTTGCGCTTCGCGCGGTCGAGCCAACGCGCCACGTTGTCTTCACCGCCGTTGTACGATGCCGCCACGGGTTCGAGCATCTCGGGAAAGAGTTGGACCAGGTACTTGAGATATTCGGCGCCGAGCGTGATCGACGTTTCAGGCTGATAAAGCTGGTTCTCGCTCAACGAATTCAAACCTGCGCCGGGCGCGTACTTCTGCGCCGCATCGATTGTGAACTGCAATAGGCCACGCGCGCCCGCGGGTGACTTCGCGAACGGCTTGAACACGCTCTCCTGTTTGATCAAAGCCAGAATAAAACGCGGATCTAGTTTCCGCGCCTTGGCCGCGCTCAGAATCGCTTGTCGATACGGCGCGGGATAAGCATCTGCAACTCTAGCAATAGCCGAATTCACTTCGTCCATACGCGCCTGGACGATGACCGCGCCCGCCGGACTCGCGAGCTTCGGCAATCGCTGACTTGCGAGCCAGCCGTAATACGAATCCACTCCGTCCGGAATCGCGAGATACGCAGCAAATGCTTCGTGCTTCTTGCCCGACTTCTCGAGACTGTACGCGCGCAGATACGCAACCTCGGCCCGGCTCGTGTCGACGGCTTTCGAGAAGTTTCGTTTTGAGAGATCCTCCGCCATCTGAATCGCGTTGGACCAGTCGTTCTCGGCGACGTACAGCCGCAACGCGCCGAACATCGCATTGGTTTCCGTGGCGCTGCCCGCGAAACGTTGGCGCGTCTTTGTCACCCACACGAGCGCGTCCGCCGGATGTCCCGCTTCGCGCAAAGTGTCGATCATGTTCAGGTGCGCCGTGTCGATCCGTTCGCCGTTCGGAAAACGATTGATGTACTCCTCGTAACGCGCCGCCGACTCTGACGCCTTGCCCATGCGGAGCAGGGAAGCGGCGCTGAAGTTCAGGGCCTCGCGGCCTTCCTTCGTGTTCGGATACTGCTGGAAGAGATCGTTGAAGGCGACGTATCCGTCCTGATAATCCTTCGCCAAAAAGTAAGAGCGGCCGATGCCGAACAACGCCTCGGGAACGAGCGGGTCCTGCGGATAGTTAGCGACGAGCGCCTGCCAGTGCGCGCGCGCTTCATCGAAGGCGCGGTTCGCGAGATACACGGCGGCGCGGCGCATGTGCTCCGCGGGCGCGAGCTTCGGCACACTCGCGCCGCCGCTCGACGCATCGCTGCGTCGCACGGCCGACAGCGTCGTTTCACTGGTCGACTGTGCGGCGGCTGGAACTATAAGCAGGAGAGAAAGATTGAAGGCGACGGCGATCTTCTTTAACACTTACTGATTACTCCCCAGGTGTCGGGTGTCCTGCTTCGATGATCTCAAACGTCGTATGGATTTCTACTTGCGGTCTCAGCGTCGCGGCAACGCTGCAATACTTCGTTTCGGAAAGTTCGACCGCCTGGGTGACGGCTTTCGTTGAGATGCCAACGCCGGTAATGATGTGATGGACGTTCATCGACGTGTAGCTGCGCGGATACTCGTCGCGTCGTTCGCCCGAGACTTCAACCGTGTAACTCGTCACCTGCTGTCGTTTCTTTTTCAGAATGCTCGCGACGTCTGTCGCGGTACACGAGCCGAGCGCGACGAGCAGCAGTTCAACCGGCGAAGGCGCTGACGAACGCTGCGAGTTCGTGTCGAGCACGAGCGCGCGGCCGCCGGGTGTAATCCCGACGAAGAGATCGTCAGCAACAAACCGCACTATTGCTTTGCCGCTCGTGGACATTGATCAAACTCCGGCGGAAGCATAACACAGCGAACCATCCTTGCGGTTTCATGTTATTATCGCCGTGCGGCAACCACTCAGATCGCCTCACGCAAAACTGGAATTCAAGGTGACGTCTCGATCGCCCGTTTGCCCAGAAGACGCCATTGGTGAGTAACCTGGGAGGAACATCGTGGCTGATATTCTGATCGTCGATGATGACGACGTGATCCGCGAAACGCTGTGTGAACTACTCGCTTCCGATCATCACTGTCAGCAAGCGAGCACTGCCGAAGATGCCTTGCGACAGTTGCAAACGCGATCGTTCGACGTGGTGATAACGGACATTTCGATGCCCGGTCTGAGCGGGCGTGAACTCTTGAAGCGCGTGCTGAATCTCTATCCCGGAACACCGGTGATCGTGATTTCCGGACTGAGCGACCAAGACCAGGCGCAGAGTTTGATCGGCGCGGGCGCGTTTGACTACTTGATAAAGCCGTTTCGACTGGAAGTAGTTGAGGAGAGTGTCAGGCGAGCGGCGCAGCAGCGGCACACGAATGTAACCAGATAAATCTACGCAGCGACGATCTTGACTTTGTCGGGCCGGAGGCTGTCGAGACGATGATTGATCTCGCGCACCAGCTCCAGGATTCGATCTGCCGTAAAAGGTTTCGCGACGACCCAGTCAACACCCGCGGCGCGTTGTTCGTGCGAACCGACCAGCTCGCCCCAGCCGGTGATCACGGCGATCGGAATTCCGTGGTTGAGCTGGCGAATCTCGCGCGCCAGTTCCCAACCGCTCATTCCCGGCATGCCGATGTCTGTGAACACGCCGTCGAATTCGTGTTCGCGGAAAAGCGCGAGCGCTTCCGTGCCGTCCGACGCCAGCTTCACCTCGCAGTGTTCGCCTTCGAGAATGTCAGCCAGTAGATCGCGAACGAAGTCTTCATCGTCGACGACGAGCAGTCGCGTCGGCGGCAGCTCACCCGCGTGAGTCATCGTGAGCGTGAGTGGTTCCGGCGGCTGCTCGGATACGTCGCGCTTGCTGATCGGCGCTTCAACCATCTGCGCAACAGGTAACGTGATGCAAAACTCCGTGCCGCGGCCATAGTGCGATTCGACTTCGATGTTGCCGCCGTGCCGGCGAATGATGCCGAAGCTGACGGCGAGTCCAAGACCGAGCCCGGCTTTGCCCTTCGTGGTGAAAAACGGATCGAAGATGCGCGAACGCACTTCCGGATACATACCGACGCCCGTGTCAGCAACTTTGATAATCACTTGTTCGCCGACCGTGCGCGTCGAGAGCGAAAGCTTTCCACCTTCGGGCATCGCATCGATGGCGTTGAAGACCATGTTCACGAGCACTTCGCGTAACTCGGCGTCGTCGCCCATGACCATCGCGTTCGAACCGATAAGCAGCTCGAGATTGATGTGAATGTTTGAGGCTTCGGCGCAGTTCTTCCAGCGCGGCCGCGTGATCTCACTCGCGTCCATGAGGATTTGATCGACGGCCACGAGCTCGAAGTTGTGATCGCGACGCTGGCGGGCGAAGTCCTGAATTCGTTTGACTGTCTTTGCGCCGTCTTCCGCGGTCTTGATGATGATGTCCAGACCGCGGCGCAGCTTTTCTTCGTCGTCCGTTTTTTGCAGCAGTTGCGCGCGGCCAAGGATGCCGGCGAGCGTGTTATTAAAGTCGTGGGCGACGCCCGAAGCGAGTTCGCCGAGCGCGGAGAGTTTTTCCATTTGGGAAAACTGTTCGCGGATGCGTTCCTGTTCAGCGATGTAATGTGAGAGTTCTTTGACGTGCTTCTCGGCTTGTGCGGCTTGCGCGACGGAAGTCTCGACGTTTTTTAGATACGTGCGGTAAGTGAGGAAAACGATTGCGATGATCGGCAGCGTGATGACGAACGCATACGCGCCCATGAAGTAGACAAGACCGGCGATTACGCCGGCGGCGAGCGCGCCTGAGAAATAGGTGATCGACGTCCAGAGATAATGCTTACGCCACGTTTGCCAGATCGGTTCGTTGGTTTTGAGTGCGGCGCCGATCGCGACGAGTCCGGAGTTCGCGGCGTAGTGAGTCAATGCCATCGTGCAGATCGCGGCGACGAAGCGCGCGGTGAGTGGGTGCGCACGCAACGCGACTACCTCGCCGAACATCGACCTCATCACGCCGCTCGTCATGCTGATCGACACGGCGGCGCTGCCCCAGTTGAAAGCGACGATCAGTGCTCTACGACTAAAGCGTAGCGATGAAATGAGTGCTTCGACGGAGCCGATGATGATTGCCGCGGGCGCGCCGTAAAGCAGCAACAGCAGGAAGACGAAAGTATCGGAAACGGAAATTTGAGAACTCAACCGCGGAATCGGCACCGTGATGCGCGACGTAAGCAACAGCGCCATCGCGACGAGCAAAGCAAAACGCGCGTCAAACTGAGCAACGTTGACACGCGCGCAAGCAAAAAGAAACGCCAGGCAGCCGGTTCCGGTTACGACCCAGAGGAATGGCCCGAAGAATTTGTTTCTTGTGGTGCCGGGCGTGTCTGACATTTGAGTTTATGGTTAAGGTGAGGTCAGAGGCTACCTTTTATCAGGTCAGATCGGGGGAGTTTAGTTCTGTGCCTGCTCCAATCTTGGGAGAAAAATTGTTTCGTAAGTAGCGCGGAAGTGAAATCCGCACTTGCGATAGAAGTTCATCGCTGGTTTGTTCGTCTCGTTAACGAGGAGGCAGATGGACTTGGTGTCTTCGAGGAGCAGTCGTATCAAGGCGGACATGAACTGCAGCCCATTGTTCTTCGCACGGCGATCTTCACGCACCCAAATGCCTTCGAGATAGTTCACTTGTTGCGTGCGCGAGATGACGTCGGCTTTGAAGATCAGCTTGCCGTCTTCGATTACCACCCAGGTGCGGCCTTGTTCGATACGTCGCAGGCAGCGTTTGCGAAAACCTTCCGGGTCGACCTGCAACGGATTGACGCCGCTCTCTGCAAACGCGAGCTCGGCTTGCACCGGCATCACTAAATCCAACTCTGCCAGTGTTGCGGGCCTGAGACCTGCCACCGATTCGCGGGCTTCGACGGGCCAGCTAAGTTCAAACAACCATTCGCGGGCGGCCAGCCGCTGCCGGCGTCCGGCCGCTGCGTAGTGGCCCCAGAAATCAGCGACGCGTTCTTTCTCACCCATGATCATGTGGGTGTTGGCACATTGTTGGGCCACCTGGGCCAGGACGGCGAGCGCACGATCGGAAACTGTTTCCATCAGCGTGGCGTGACCGACGAGGGCAACGCCTTCGAGCCGGCCGTTGACGTCGCGACAGGCGTAGAACATGCCGCGATTGAGTGGACTCTCAAGCCCGTTGTCGTGAATCAGGCTCATCATGGCGACCGTGTGAATCGGCCGTTGCGCGAGAAACTCCAGCACTTCGGCTTCGTCGCCGTCCCGCAGCCGGTCGACCGAGACACTGCCAACCTTGGGCGCCAGTTTGTGGTTGAGCTCGTTGGCTCTGAATTTTGTGCGTACGTGTAACATTCGTCTACGTCTCCGACAGTGGTTCCGG
>DASXXL010000701.1:0-3120 GCA_036503085.1 Pyrinomonadaceae bacterium
CTCCCGAATCCGACTGGCTCTACGGCGTGAACATCTCCAACTGGCCCGAAGGCTACGACTCCGAGGACGCGAAGCCGGTGGAGGTCGAACTGCGACACTAACTTTCCGCCTCTCGACGAACCTTCACCACGTCTTTGGGCCGGATAGTTTTCAAGACCTCAAGCACCTGTAGCATGAGAGGCACGGTGTCCAACAATCGTGTGCTTCGTGGTTGCAGCACGATCAGGGCTAAGTCGAACTTTGCGAGGTTTTGTTGGAATGTGAGATTGCTATCGGCGGTCAAAAACACATCAAACTCGCCCTGTGCTTTTCTTAGAAGGTCACCATTCGTGAAGCCACTCCAGCCCATTGCATTAACCGAGACGCAAAGGTGACCGGGCAAGGCACGGCACAGCCGCCAATCGAGGCATTCGTCGAGCAGAATTCGCATTTTGTGAGGTCTAGACCAGTTCCAGCATCTTGAGTTTGCCGGCTTCTATAACCGCGATGGCCTGTTCGCGCGTTACCGCTGGGAACGCTTCGAGAAAGTCTTCTACTGACTCCCCGCCTTCCAAATAATCAATGAGGTTCTGCAACGGCACGCGAGTACCGACAAACACCGGCGTTCCACCCATAATCTCCGGATGCGAGTGTACGACGCCCTTGAGCTCTTCAGGCTTCATCGAGCGAGACTATAACAGAGTGCATGGTTCTTTTGAATTCTCCCTGCGTTCACCGGCAACAATGAAGTGCGGTTCTCTAGCAGAAGGTGTATTCTTTGACGGCCCTCACGAATTGTAAACGGCGGTTGTAACTATGATTAATGCTGACACAGCACCGAAAGTCGAAAACTTTATTGCGGAGATGCGTGAGCTTTCGGAAGCAGAACAACGCTCGCTCGCGGCGGCAGTTTTGCAGGACCGCAAACTCGAAGCATTTGTCGAAGAACTCGACGATCATCTCAGTTGTGAGAGATCGTCGGCTGAAGGATCTTTAGAACTTTTTACGCCGTAGACTGAACCTCACAATTCAGAATACTGAAAGGGCACTCCTCACGTGGCTCTTGACTACACCATCCTCACGCTCTCGGCAGCCCGCCGCCAGTTGCGGCAATTGCAGACCGCGAACCCCTCGCAAGCCCAACACATAGTCAACGCAATCGTGTCGTTGGCGAAGAATCCGCGGCCGCCTGGCTGCAGCAAATTAACGAGCAGACCAGAATGGAGAATACGGAGCGGCAGTTACCGCGTGCTGTATCTGATCGACGACCTGCACCGAACAGTGACGATCGCTGTCGTAGCGCATCGGCGAGAAGTTTACCGGTAATTTAACTAGCGTGAGTTGGGAAGAAGCCGAGCCAAAGACTGCTGGTCGAGTTGGTAGAGTTTGGCGGAGGGGGTGGGGCCGAGGTTGAAGTTGAGGAGAGGGGATTGATTTTGCAGGGCGTTGATCAAGGAGTCGTTGCTGAAGTAGCGCCGGCCGCGCGCGATGATGACGAAGTCGCCGGCTGTTAGCTGTTTCAAGGCGTCGGGATCGGAGAGAGAGATGCAAAGCAGGTCCGCGCGACCAGCGCGTTGCGCGTAATAAGCAGCGAGCGTTGGACTCTCGCTCACGACACGCGCCCCGGAACGCGCACGCCGCGCAACCTCACCAATCACATCACGCATACTCGCGTCGTAAAACTCATCGTGCGGAAAGTAATAACCCGCACGATCGACACCGCCGCCAAACGCATTCGTAAACAGTCGAAAGTGCGGCGCGGCCTGACTCGAGTTCACCACCGAACTCCCAATCACAATCACCGCCAAACACGCCGGCACGTAATGTCGCAAACCAGCGGCGAAATCGAGCGACGCAATCCGCTGCGCCAACCAACGTCCCGCAAACTGAATACCGAGCGCAGCCGTGATCAGCACCGCCGGCAACACCGTCGTGTAATAGCGAGTAAACTTCCCACCCGGCAACGAAAACGTAACCACCCACAAGAATAACCAGAAGAGAATGAAGTAGCGCCCGTCGCCGAGCTTGCGCCGAAACAACAACGGCAGACCAACGACGAACGCAATGACCGTCAGCACCGGCAACTTCACCGCCGTGTACACGAAATAAAAATAGACCGGCACGCCGTGCAGCCAATCAGTCAACCGCTGCGGGTAGAGTTGGCCCATGAACTCATAACTGTCGTGACTGACGCGCTGCCCGCCCGCGAACAGTCCCATCTGCCGCCACGTCTCCGGCAGCAGCACCGTCGGACTCAAAACCAGAAACACCACCGCCATGATCGCGAAGAACTTCAGCAGCTTGATCTTCCCCAGCCGCCAACGCGTTTCCGGCAGTTGCTGAAACATCCAGTAGTAACAGATGCTGACCGCGAAGATCTGCGGCAGATACTTCGACGCGATCATCGCGCCGTAACACGCAGCCGTGGCCCAGTAGTATTTATTCGGGTTGCGATCAGTGCTCTCCGCGACGCGCTGCCCGCGTAACCAAAACACGTTCGCCAGCAGAAAGAAGAACAGCAAAAACGTGTCTTCCTTTGCGATGCGAGCAAACGCGATTGCGCTCGGATTGAAGGCCCACAACGCCGCCGCAATCAAAGCCACTTCAGCGCCGAAGAGTTCGGCCGCGACGAGATAGATCAGGAGCGCCGTCAAAGCACCCGCGATCACATTCGGCAAACGCAACGCGGTTTCAGGAGCAATCTGTTCGGCAGGAGCAAAAGCGTTCCACTTTTCCGCCGCGATGATTGACGCGGCTTGCACTGCTTTCATCAACATCGGATGCTCGCCGTTCGCGCCGGTCAGACCGTGCGAGCGATAGTCGGCTAATGCGTTGAGCTTGTTCAGCTCGTCTTCGCTGAGACCTTCAGCACTGAGCCCGGTGACGCGAAACCCGAAACCCGCGAGCACCAACACGACCAGCGCGGCAAACACGAGCGCGCGGCTGTTGGCGAGCACGCCCCGCCCGGCAAACAACTCGGGCTTTAGACCAGCAGTAATGATCGCTTCAGCGTTAGCGGACAAATCTGACCCCTTCACAAAGTTCGAAAGGTTAGCGAAAAGCCCGGCTGAGTGTCAAAAGCCTCCACACAAAGACAAAAACATCCATCTAACCTGGGACCGCAGGCGTCTCGCCTGCAGC
>DASXXL010000702.1:0-5014 GCA_036503085.1 Pyrinomonadaceae bacterium
AGGAAAAGATGACAAAAGGTCGTGGCGTCGGGCTGGAGATCTCCTTCACCGAAGGCGAGTCACCCACCACCGACCCCTCGCAACGCACCCTCCAGCGCCCGCGCGTCTTCTACCGCCGCGAACTCGAAGCCACACCGCTAGTCATCGCGAAGCCGTAGTACATGCTATACTCACAACTGAGTATGGTCTCAAGAGGCGAAGCCACGGTTGAAGATCTCTATAAGGTCAGGGGCAAGGCTGAGATCGTCAACGGAAGGATCCTGCACCTGTCACCTTCCGGAGGATTGCCTAGCTACGCCGCCTGGCAAATCACCATGTCTCTTCGGCTTTATGAGAAGGCTTCACGACGTGGTTACGCAATTGGAGGCAATGTGGCTTTTGTAGTGGACTTGCCTCACCGCAAATCATTCTGTCCAGACGCCGCGTTTTATACAGGTAAACTAACGATGGAATTCGGCGACGGCGCCCCGATCTTCACAGTTGAGGTTCGCAACGAGGATGAGTATGGTCCGCGCGCCGAGCGGCAGATGGTCGCCAAGCGGGCCGACTATTTCGCAGCGGGAACGCTTGTCGTTTGGGACGTTGACCTGTTGAGCGACGATGTCGTGAAGGTCTATCGTGCGAGCGAGCCGCAAACTCCTACGATTTACAGACGAGGAGAGTTTGCGGAAGCAGAACCAGCACTGCCCGGCTGGACCATGCCCGTCGACGATCTATTCCTAAAAGAAAACAAAAGTTAGCTTTAGGTTACTAGCTAAACGCCCGCGACTTTCACAGCCGGAGATTGGGCTTCGTCGATCTCTTTCATGGCGCGGAGGCCGGAGGAGAGGGCGCCTTGCATCCAGGAGGGCCAGGGGGAGAGGTGTTCGCCGGCGAAGTGAATGCGACCTTCCCGGGAAATCGCCGTCAGGAAATCGGTGAAGCCGACGTAGGCCCACGCGCCGCGCGACCACTCGTCATCGAGCCAACACTTCGTCGCACCGCGTTCGAAGTTTGTGCGTAGCCCGGAAAAGATCTCGTCGAGCTGCTTCAGTGTCGTCTCGATCCGATCCTTCTCTTTCAAATTCGTGATGCGCTCGGCTTCGCCTGTTCGTGCGTAGGTCATCAAGATTCCACGTGATCCAGGCTGGCTCCACGTCGGCTGCCAGATCTCGATCGCGCCGCTCGTGAACGCAAATCCGTTCAACCCGCGCGCTTCCCAAAAGCGATTCTTCGTTTGCAGGAAGACTCGCGCGACAGCGTCGTAGTGGACCCGGCCGATCACATCTCGCTTTCGTTCCGACAACGCCGGCAAATCCATGTTGCGCAAAACGGAAAACGGAATCGTCACGAGCACAGCGTCGGCTGTTAACGTTTGCGGCGCGCCGGCTTTCAGAAAAACGACGCCCGCAGCGTTCGCGTCCTGCTCGATTCGCACCACCGGCGCACTGTAAATGATCTTCTTCTCCAAACGTGCCGCAAATGCTTTCGGCAACAGATCCGTACCACCTTTGATCTTCTGCCAATGCTCAGGTCGTCCGCCCAATTCGCCGCCGTAGTTCTGCGTCATCGCGTCAGTGAAACCGTCGATCGGCACTTCCTCGCGACTGCCGCGATCGAAACGAATCGCGTTGAGCCGCGACGGATAGAATGGCTCAAGCGGCAATTCAAATTGTTTGACATACTTCAGGGTGAGGTCGTGATTCGCCGGAATACGCGCCGCGCCCTCGTCGGCGTACAAGCCATCGGAGAAAGGTTCGTGCAAGGTATGAACGCGGCCGCCGGGACGCGTGCGCGCTTCGAGCACGGTCACGTCATGGCCTCGTTGCGTGAGTTCGTAAGCTACGACGAGCCCGGCCATTCCAGCGCCCAAAACGAGCACCTTCTTAGCCGGGCCGTTAGTGATGATTGCCGCTGCGTCGCGCGCCAGCGATCTTTTCGTCAAACCAGCGCCCGCGAGAGCAACCGCACTGCGCGTCAGGAATTGTCGGCGACTTAAGGCCAACGAACCTCCTCCCACCGACTGCGTCGGTGGGATTAAGAGCCGATCAAAACGTTAACTAAGCTAATGACCACGAGTTCGCGTAGATCTTGTTGATGAACCGCTCGAAGTGTCTGTACGCCGCGTGGGACGCGCGGGTTGCGTAGACTCATCCGGCGGCTTCGGCGGCATGTCTGCCTTCGGCAGTCGCGGCAACAACTCATCGCGCATCGCCAACTGATAAGCGGACCACGCCACGATCATCGCATCCTTCTTCACATCGTCTTCCACAATCCGTTCATACGTGTCGAGGTTCGTGTGCCACGTGTTGCTTTGGTACTCGATCGGATCCTGGCCCATGCCGATGCCCGGCAATCCCGCATTATTGAACGACGTGTTGTCCGAACCACCAAGTCGCCGGCTGCGCGTCGCCGTCGCGCCAACAACACCGTCGTTCTTAAACGGCGCGAGTATCTCGCGCATAATGTTCGCCGCTTCCGGTGGACCAAACACGCCCGCGCCACGCACCCGCCCGGTGCCTGAGTCGATATTGAAATAGCCGCCAAACTTCTCGTAGCCGGCTTTCGGTTCTTCAAACGAGCCGAAGTGCTCTTTCACGTAAGCTTGCGAGCCGAGCAGACCTTGTTCTTCACCACTCCACAACGCGACGCGAATCGTGCGCCGCGGCTTAACGCCAAGCGTCTTCAGAATGCGCGCGGCTTCCATCATGATCGCGCATCCGATCGCATTGTCTGTCGCGCCTGTCGCCGCATGCCACGAATCGAGATGCCCGCCGAGCATGATCACTTCGTCAGCTTTATCAGTGCCGCGAATTTCGGCGACGGTGTTGTAAGACATGACGCCTTCCGGATAGACGTGGTTCACGATATTGAATTCCAGCGTCACATCGGTGCCGTCGTTCATGATGCGCGTAATGCGGCCGAAGTCTTCATTACTCATCACGACCGTTGGTAGCACCTTGTTGACGTCAAACGTGGTGTTGTTGAAAGCGCGGATCTGCCGAAACTCGCGTCCCGCATCGTTCACCTGGAGCAGCGCGCCACTGTCTTTCACAAACGCGGCGACCTGCTCGTTGAGTTGACGATTCGTTAACGGCTTCGGCGCATCAGGCGCGAGCGACGGCGTCGGCGATGGACTCGGAAAAGCAAACGGCTGTGCGTTTGGACCAAAGCGTCGTTCCGCTTGTTCGTCTGTCATTCGTTTCGCCGGTGGATTCAGATTAACCGGAACTACCGTCGCTTTACCGACGAGCACGATACGTCCGCGCACGCGCGACTTGTTGTTCGCGAAGAACGCGGTCAGTTGTTCCTGCGTCGGGCGCTCCGGCAGCATTAGTTGCAAAGCTTTCGCCGTGACAGTGCCCTTCGTGCTCGGCGTCCACGAGAGCACTTCACACACGAGCGGATCTTTCACCGGCGCGATGATGTGCGCGGTGAGCCGTTCGTTGAGCCAGCCCGGATGATTGAAGTTCCACGGTTCGAGATGCGCGTTGTCGAAGCCCCATGCGGTCATCTGCTTCACGGCCCAGTCGGCTGCGGCTTTGTGATTTGGCGAGCCGGTCAGGCGTGGTCCATAAACGTCGGTGAACATGTGCATGGTCTTCATGATCTGCGAACGCTCCATTGCTTCGGTGCGGATGCGGGCGAGCAGGTCTCCGCTTTCGTTTTGAGCGAGAATTGGCAGCGTCAAAAGCGACAAGACGAGCGACAGGGCGACAAGCCGTTTCAGCATCTGTTTCTCCGGATGGTCGATTAGGTTGGGCGTAGCGGCGAGATTATACTTTGCGCATGAGCGCAGGAACAAAAGCAACACCGATCGAAACAGGCGAAAACAGGTCGTTACCAAACTCACGGCGCGTTTACGTCGACGGCAAATTGCCGGGCGTGCGCGTGCCGTTTCGCGAGATCGCGCAGAGTGCTTCGCGTGAGCTCGACGGGACGTTGGCGCCGAATCCGGCGGTGCGCGTTTACGACACGAGCGGACCGTGGGGCGATCCGGAAGCCGAGTGCGAGAGTGTGAAAGGATTGCCGGCGTTGCGGCGCGAGTGGATTTTGGCGCGTGGTGACGTTGAGGAGTACGAAGGCCGTTCGGTGCAGCCGATCGATGATGGTTACTTGAGTTTTGCGGCGGCGAGTCGCGCGCGTGTGAAAGACGTCGGCAGGCTGGAAGAGTTTCCTGTTTCGCAGCGGAAGGTGTTACGCGCGAAGCCCGGTGCGTGTGTAACGCAACTGCATTACGCGCGGCGCGGGATTATCACACCGGAGATGGAGTTCATCGCGATTCGTGAGAACCTCGGGCGTGAGGCCGCGTGGGAATTGGGCGGCGCGCCCCGTGACTCGTTGTTGCACCAGCACCCGGGGCAATCGTTTGGCGCGGCGATTCCGCAATACGTGACGCCGGAGTTTGTGCGTGCGGAAGTTGCGCGCGGTCGTGCGATCATTCCCGCGAACATCAATCATCCCGAATCAGAGCCGATGATTATCGGCCGCAACTTCCTCGTCAAAATCAATGCGAACATCGGCAACTCCGCGGTTGCTTCATCGATTGAGGAAGAAGTCGACAAGATGCGTTGGTCCATTCGCTGCGGTTCCGACACGGTGATGGATCTTTCAACCGGCAAGAACATTCACGCCACGCGCGAATGGATCATCCGCAACTCGCCGGTGCCGATCGGCACGGTGCCGATTTATCAGGCGCTCGAAAAAGTCGGCGGCAAAGCGGAAGAACTGACGTGGCAGATCTTTCGCGACACGTTGATCGAGCAGGCGGAACAAGGCGTCGATTACTTCACGATTCACGCGGGCGTGCGTCTCGCTTACATTCCGTTGACGGCGCGCCGCACGACGGGGATCGTGAGTCGTGGCGGATCGATCATGGCGAAGTGGTGTCTCGCGCATCATGAAGAGAGTTTTCTCTACACGCGCTTCCGCGAGATCTGCGAGATCATGCAAGCGTACGACGTCTCCTTCTCACTCGGCGACGGTCTCCGTCCGGGCTCGCTCTACGACGCGAACGACGAAGCGCAGTTCGCGG
>DASXXL010000703.1:0-3832 GCA_036503085.1 Pyrinomonadaceae bacterium
TGAAGCCTATGCCGCGTTAGCGGATCGGCTGATCGAATCCGAGCGGCAAGTGTTGCTGATCGGTTCGGCGGACGAAGCGGACGTAACGCGCGAAGTCACTCAGCATATGCAACATAATCCGATCGTGCTGACGGGCAAAACGTCGCTGGACCAGATCACCGCGGTGCTTTCGCTCGTCGATCTGGTTGTAACCAACGACACCGGACCGGCGCACATCGCTGCCGCGCTCGGCCGTCCGACACTCGTGATCTTCGGTCCGACAAATCCGTTGACTACGCGCCCGTTCGCGCCCGAAGCCGAGATTCTGCGCCACCCGCCTGACTGCGCGCCGTGCATGTTGCGCGACTGCCCGATCGATCATCGCTGCATGACGGCGATTACGGTCGACGAAGTGTTCGAGCATTCTCATGCGCTGCTCAAACGCGCCAGCTTTGCCAAAACCGTGAGGAGCCTTTGCGATTCGGTCGTGTGAACACGATGCCTCGCGCGAACAGATGAAACGACCCGCACTCTTCATGGATCGCGACGGAACGATTTCCGAGGAAGTCGGCTACGTCAATCACCCGTCGCGCTTTCGCTTGTTTCCCTACACGGCTGAGGCGATCAAGCTGCTGAACGACAGCGGCTGGCTCGCGATCGTCGTGACGAACCAGGCGGGCGTCGCGCGTGGTTATTTTTCCGAAGACATGATCGGCGCGGTTCACGAATGCGTTGAGCGGGAGTTGCAGAGTGCGTCGGCGCGGCTCGACGCGATCTATTACTGCGCGCATCACCCGTCTGTGGGCGAGCCGCCTTATCGTTTAGACTGCGACTGCCGCAAGCCGCGGCCGGGCTTGATCCAGCGCGCTGTCGCCGATTTCGACATCGATCTCGCACGAAGCTGGATGGTGGGCGATCGCTACGGCGATATCGAGCTCGCGCGCAATGCGGGACTGCATTCGGCGTTTGTGCTGAGTGGTTACGGGCGCGGTGAGTGGGAATACCAACGCGGTTCGTGGCAGATCGAGCCGGAAGTTGTCGGTGAAGATTTGTTGGACGCGGTGAAGAAGATTGTCGAGCGAGATAATGGCAGAGCGACTGCTTAACATAGTCAGACGTTTTCCGGACCGGAAGCTGTTGATCGTCGGCGACAGCATTGCCGACAAGTTTCTGACCGGATCGATCGCGCGCGTGTCGCGCGAGGCGCCGGTGTTTATTTTGCGGCACGAGTCGACGGAGACGGTGCCCGGCGGGGCGGCAAATTGTGCATTGAACCTCGCGGCGCTCGGCGCAAATGTTTCACTCATCTCGATCGCCGGCAACGACGAAGCCGGCCAGGCGTTGTGCAACAAACTGAGTGCGGCGGGTGTGAACATCGACGGGCTCGTGCTTTCAGACCAGGTTCAGACGACAACGAAGGTGCGCATTCTTGCGGGACACGCGCACGCCGCGAAGCAGCAAGTCATTCGCGTTGATTATGAAGACGCTCCTTTAAAGGACACGTCTCTGCGTGAATCGATCACCGCGCAGCTCAAAAGCGCGCTCAACGCTGCTGATGCGGTCATCATTTCCGATTACAACTACGGTCTCGTCGACGAACGCGTGGTTGAGCTCGTACGCGAAGCACAGCGCACAAAGAACATTCCCGTTTTGATTGATTCGCGGTTTCGACTCGCGGATTTCTCCGGGTTTACCGCGGCGACGCCGAACCAGGATGAAGTGGAGCAAGTACTGGGACAGTCGATCACATCGCTCGCCCAGTTGGAATCATTGGCCTCGCGTCTGAAAGAACAATTACAGTACAAGGCGTTGCTCGTCACGCGCGGCAGTCGCGGGATGATGTTGCTTACCGATGACGCTCTGCCGCTGCACATTCCGGCCGTCGGCGCACAAGCCGTCGACGGAACGGGGGCGGGTGACACTGTCATCGCCACGTTTGCGCTCGCGCTCGCCTCCGACGCGACGTTTGCCGAGGCGGCTCAGCTTGCGAACCACGCGGGCGGACTCGTCGTGATGAAACGCGGCACGGCTTCGATCAGCGCCGCCGAACTCGAGCACTCAATCAATGATTCTAAGCCGTGAAGAACTGATAACGCGGGTTACGGCCGAGCGAAAGAACGGAGTCCGTGTCGTTTTGGCAAACGGCTGCTTCGACGTGTTGCACGTTGGACATGTTCGTTACCTCGCGGGCGCGCGCGAGCTCGGCGATGTGCTCATTGTCGGCGTGAATTCCGACGCGCAGGTCGAACGCTTGAAGGGGCAAGGGCGTCCGATAATGTCTGCGGACGAACGCGCAGAGTTGGTGGACGCGTTGGAGTCTGTAACTTATGTCACGGTTTTTGACGAGCCCACGGTTGAAGAGCTGTTGCTCGCGCTCAAGCCTGACGTGCACGCGAAAGGGACTGACTACACCGAAGACACGGTACCCGAACGTGACGTGGTACGATCCTATGGCGGGCGCGTTGCGATCGTCGGCGACCCGAAGGATCATTCGACGTCGGCTATTTTGGCGCGCATGGGAAAGCAGCCTTGAGAAAAACAACTAAAGCCATAGCCCTCGCCTGCGCTCTGCTCGTTATTTCAGCTCCCGTCTTTAGCCAGAACAGGTTCAACCCCGACGGAGCGTTCTGGTTAATCGGCGAACCGCCAGAGGGATTTTCGGATTTTGGCGGGATAAATCTGAACGCACGACGACTGCGACGACTTCCCGCGCAGGGTTTAGAGCTCAACAACAGTAAGAGGTTTTCGTTTAAGACTTCAACGGTCAAACAGGACGACTTTCGCTTCACGACCGTGATCATCGGAGGTGTCTACTTTACTTTTGTCGGAAAATTTCTGCGGGGCGGCGTATTCGCTACACAAGATCTGAGCGACGAGCAGCCCGTGCTCGAAGGCGTGCTGACGAAATACAAGAACGGACAAAAAGTCGCCGAGGCCAAAATGAAGTTCAGTTATTTCGGCGGCACCTGAGCACTGGGAATGCGCGTTCTCATAGTAAAACTAGGTTCGATAGGTGACATTGTTCACACTCTGCCCGCACTCGCGGCGCTGCGCGCGGGGCTGCCCCACGCTGAGATTTCGTGGGTCGCGGAAAGGTCGGCGGCGGAAATTTTGAAAGACAACCCGGTTTTGGATCGCCTCATCGAAGTCGACACGAAGGCGTTGAGGCGCGGGCTGATGTCTGGGGAGACGCTGCGGGCACCGCGCCAGCAGTTACGTCGGTTACGCGCCTCAGCCTTCGATGTCGCTCTAGACTTCCAAGGCTTAATCAAATCAGCTTCGATAGCGCGCCTCTCGGGCGCGCGACGTGTTTTTGGCTACTCGCGCGCCGCCTTGCGCGAACCTGCCAGCACCGTCTTTCTCTCGAAACGAATCTCGATCCCGCCGCACACGCACGTCATTCGCAAAGCGTTGCTCTTGCTGCAAGGAGCGCTCGGCATTTCCGCGCCGGCGGAAATCTCGTTTCCGATCGGCGTCACACACGAAGCCGAAGCCGAGGCTGAACGCGCCGCCGAGAGCGCCGGCGGAAATTACGCGATACTCAATCCCGGCGGGGGCTGGCCGACGAAGTTGTGGAGCGCGGAAAAATTCGGCGGATTGAGCGACCTGCTCTGGGCCAGTTATGGTATGCGATCGTTAGTGACGTACGGGCCGGGTGAAGAAGATCTCGCGGAGAGAGTGCGACGATCGTCGCGGTCGGAGAAGGCGACGCCGGTGAGTCTCTCGCTCAAAGGTTTTTATGCGCTCGCGAAACGCGCGCGCGTTTACGTTGGCGGCGACACTGGACCAACGCACATCGCGGTTGCCGCCGGCGCGCCGATCGTCGGCCTGTTTGGCCCAACAGAGTGGTGGC
>DASXXL010000704.1:0-6359 GCA_036503085.1 Pyrinomonadaceae bacterium
CCGACGACGTGAATATCGTTTGGGCCTTCGTAAAAAGTCTGACCTGGGGTTAGCGTCACTTCTTTTCCACCCTTCACCTGCATGACGATCGAGCCCTCCAACACGTACACAAAGGCATGTGCGTTGTGCCTGTGGATGGGATCTACGCTGCCCGGCGGATATTCCACTGTGATCATCACCACTTCTTTGCCGGGAAAATCCGGCAGATCTTTCGAAGTGAGCGGTGTCACCACTGCTTGTGGAGCCTGAGTGGCGGCCGCGGGCTGTTGGGCCGTCAGCGTGGCCGGCAGCAGTAATAGCACGACGAGTATTACTGTTTTCATTGTTCGTGTTCCTCGTGATTACTCGTTGAACGGAGAGTTCAGTAGATAGTCGACCGTCGATACCGGCTTGTAACCCGGCACAAAACGCTCACCAAAATCGCGAGCGAAGTTGTCGTACGTCGTAGTCGGGCGTGTCTCGACAATGCGGCAGACTGCTTGGGTGAACCGCTCCTTCATGCCTAGCCGCGGAAACGCCTCAACGATGGCCGCTATCTCAACCCCGGTCAGCGCCTCGTAACCGAAGCCACCCCAATCCAGGCCGATGCCCAACGTGGCCAGAGCAATCTCGGCCTCTTTGTAAAGCGCAATGGAAGGCGTCGAGTTGAGCGCAACTCCGTCCCAGATCAACTGCGCCCGACGATCATCCATACCCTCATTGCGAACGAAGTCGCGCGCGGCATTCGCCCCTTCAACTTCAAATCGCAGTGGTCCGTCAAACGCTTCCGCGAAACCTATGTCGTGCAGGATCGTGGTCACAGCGAGGACCTCGCTGTCATGCGCAAGCTGTTTGTGTTGCGCGAAGATCGTCGCGAAGAGCCACGAGCGCATGACATGATTAAACAAATAAGGCTCAGACCGCTCGCGTGCAAACTCGATGGCGCGCGTGATCAGTGGCGTGTCGGGCACGGAGACACCCGCCAGCAGCCGTGTTGCGGTTCGTGCTGACAAGTCAGTTGCACTTGCACTCATTTCAAAGTCTCCTCAGTTAAATGCATGTCGCTTTCAGAGACGCGGCCCGTGGCCCAGACACGGGCTTCGTCATAACTACGGCTATCGCCACAGCGTCGTCGTCACGCCGTGGCGGACCGCTGCCCGGCGATGAACGCGAGCAGATCTGCGTTGATCTGATCCTGATGTGTGGCGGTGATGCCGTGCGGCGCTCCGGGGTAGTAAATCTCCTTAGCGCCTTTGACCAGTTTCGCTGTCTTCACCGCAGAATTCTTCACCGGCACGACCTGATCGTCCTCGCCGTGAAGCACCAGAGTAGGCACATCAAACTTCTTGAGATCTTCGGTGAAATCAGTTTCGGAAAAAGCTTTGACACTCTCGTAGGAGTTCTTCAGGCCTGACTGCATGCTCCACAGCCAGAACTGGTCCAACACACCTTGCGAGACCTTGGCGCCCGGCCGGTTTGCACCGTAGAAAGGAATTGCGAAATCCCTGTACGCCTGCGAGCGGTCGTTCATGAGACTCGCGCGTATGCCGTCGAACAACTCGATCGGCAGTCCTTCGGGATTGTTCGGCGTCTTCAGGATCAGCGGCGGCACGGCGGCGATCAGCACGGCTTTCGCGACGCGGCTCGTTCCGTGGCGGCCGATGTAGCGCGCGACCTCGCCGCCACCGGTGGAATGACCAACCAGCGTGACGTCGTTCAGATCGAGAGCTTCGATCACTGCCGCGAGATCGTCGGCATAGCCGTCCATGTCGTTGCCGGAGGAAGCCTGGCTGGACCGGCCGTGGCCACGCCGATCGTGCGCGACCACGCGGAAGCCGTTCTGTGCGAGAAAGAGCATCTGTCCGTCCCACATGTCGGCATTCAGGGGCCAGCCGTGCGAGAACGTAACCACCGGGCCACTGCCCCAGTCCTTGTAATAAATCTGCGTTCCATCTTTCGTTGTGATAGTACTCATGACACCTTCCTTTCTGTTGTTTGCCGCTCTCGGGTAGAAACTTACTTGAGCGGCGATGGGTTCTGTCGGGTTAGCTGCGACTGCTCTTGAGCATCACGCGACCTGCGAACTGGTTTTCGGAGTCGGTGGCGACACTTGTTTCGTCTGTTTCCTAAGCCATTCTTCAAACCGCGTCGCGCCGAGTTGCGCGTCACCGATTGGAACCAGCGAGTTCTCGCTCAGTTCCGTGCCGAAATAACGTGCCTGTGGGTCCGCGATAACCTCGCGTGAATCGTTGCGTGCGCTCAACGCGCGGCGGATGAACTCGTCGAAACTAAGTCGCTCTGGCCCAGCTATTTCAACGGCTCCATTCAGCGGCTTACTCACCGCAACTTTGGCTACAGCAGCGGCAACATCGTCCGACGCGATGGGCTGAAAACCGACGGGCGCGATGTGAACTTTGTCACCGGTCGTCGCCGCATCAGCGATGGCTTTCATGAACTCGAAGAACTGCGTCGCGTGAACGATCGTGTAAGGAACCGACGACTGTTTGATCAATTTCTCCTGTGCAACCTTGGCGCGCATGTAACCGCTGTCGGGCAAGCGTTCCGCGCCGACGATTGACAACGCCACGTGATGACCCACGCCGGCGGTCGTTTCATAACTAAGGAGATTGCGCGTCGACGTTTCAAAGAACTTCAGCACTGCCGCGTCTTCGAAAGAAGGCGAGTTCGACACGTCGACAACCACTTGCGCACCTTGCAGAACTTCCGCCAGCCCTTCTCCGGTGAGTGTATTGACACCTGAATTGGGCGACGCAGGCACTGCCTCATGACCTTCAGCATCTAGTATGGCCACGACTTTCGATCCGATCAGACCAGTGCCACCGATAACTACAATTTTCATACAGCTTTCCCTTTCTGTTTTCTGTCTGAAGTGTTCGCGAATCAGTTGTTGTTCCTGTGCTCGCTAAGACTGAGCAGCCCTCTGAGTTGTGACATCAATTTTTTCGGAGGAGTCGCCCACTGACATGAAGACTGAGTGAGGTGTGTGTTGGCGAGAGTTGAAACGAAACAACGTCAGAGGCAAAGAGCTTTTCCAGCGCGGAAAGATCGCCTTGCTGTGAAGCCTCGATGAAAGCATTGAGCAATCGTCGTAGTTCGTTCGGACTAACGCTTTTGCAACGTCCGTTGCTGATGTGTTTGCGAGCGCGAGTAACGAGTTGGCGGGCGTTAATTTCTGTCGAGCGAATGGTGTGGGCAATCTGGTTGTAGGAATAGTCAAACGCCTCGCGAAGAACGTAGGCGGCGCGTTCTGTTGGCGAGAGTTTCTCGAGCAAAATCAGGACGGCGAACTCTAAAGCTTCGGCGCGTTCGGCGCCAAGAAATGGATCGTCCGCGGTGTCTATTGGCTCAGGTAGCCTCGGACCGATGTAAGTTTCGCGTCGCGATCGTGCGGACGTGGCGAAGGTGATGGCTAGTCGCGTCGTGGCCGTGGCGAGGAACGCCGGTGGATCTACGACGGCAGTGCGATCGGTTCCCTGCCAACGCAACCACGCATCCTGGACCACGTCCTCTGCCTCGGCAGCACTTCCGAGGATGCGATAAGCAATTCCAAACAAACGTGGGCGCACATTCTCAAATACCGAGACTCCATCGTCCGTTGTCATGATTGCTTTGATAGTACTGGAGAATCACACGGTTTTGAAAGTCCCGGATCTTTGTAAGCCAACACGGCTTTGACTTAAAAGTCGGTCGCGAACTGATTTCTCTGTGCCTCTGTGGTTGGTTTTCGCTACGAAATTATTAACCACAGAGCACAGAGAAGAGTGCGTTCGTTGAGTTTTGGGGCAAAGCTAGCCAACACAGAAATGCTCAAGCCTCCGCTTCGAGCGCGGGCTCTTCTTCCGTTCGTGCCGCACGGCGCTCGACCCACTCGTAAACCATCGGCAAGATCACGATCTTGATGGGACGTGTTACCAATCCTCCGACCACCACGATCGCCAGCGGCTTCTCGATTTCCGCGCCGGTGCCCGAGGAAATGATGAACGGAATCAAACTAATGCTACCGATCAAGGCGCTCAATAACTCAGCTCGCAGACGCACACTCGCACCGGTGATCACAGCTTCGCGCAGCTCCATGCCGCGATCGCGCAGCTTGTTTATATAAGAGACCATCACCATCCCGTTTTGTACGGCGACACCGAAGACGGCGATGAAGCCAACTATCGCCGGAACGCTCAGCGGAAATCCGGAGATCAACAGAAACGTCGTGCTGCCGACCAGCGCGATCGGTATGTTGAATATGATGGTCAACGTGTTGCGCAATGAACCAAAGCAAGAATAGATCAGCACGAAGACCAGCAGCAGGGAGATCGGTATCGCAATCAACAGCCGGCTTACCGCCTGCTGTTCGTTTTCGAATTGTCCGCCCCAGGTGATGAAGTAGCCGGGTGGCGTCGTCACCTGCAACGCGACGGCTTGCTGCGCATCGCGCACGAAGCTGCCGATGTCACGGCCCTTGACGTTGCACATCACCACCACTCGCCGCAGCGAGTTCTCACGATCGATGACCGACTCGCCACTCGATAATTTGAAGGTCGCCAGTTGGCCCAACGGTATGCGTCCACCCACTGGCGCGGCGACCAGAATGTCAGCCAGCTTCTCGACCTGGTTGCGGTAGTCTTCTTTCAGTCGCACAAAGATCGCAAACCGTCGTTGGCCCTCGAGGACGTCGGTGGCTTCGTCACCACCGATCGCGATCTTGGTGACTTCGAGCACGTCCGCGATGTTCAATCCGTAGCGCGCGATTCGGTCACGGTCGACGTCGACCTCCAAATGTTCTTCACCGGCGACTTGCTCGACTGCCAGATCCTCGACACCACGAATGTGTGACATCGCATCACGAACGTTATCAGCAAGCTTGCGCAACGTGTCCTGATCTTCGCCAAAGATCTTGACGGCAATCTGCGCGTTGATGCCGGAGATGAGTTCGTCGTTCCGCGTTTGAATGACCTGCGAAAAATTAAACTTCACGCCGGGTAGAGTATCGACCTTGCTGCGCATTGCATCGACCAACTCATCCTTCGTTCGGGCCGTGGTCCATTGACTCTTCGGCTTCAGACGCACGTAAAGCTCATCGTTACTCACACTCTCGGGATCCCCACCAAGCTCGGCGCGTCCGATTTTGGCGACGACGGTTTCGACTTCCGGAAACTGGCGCAACGTCTTTTCGATTTGCGAAGACACTTCGATGGCTCGCGGCAACGAAATACTCGCCGGCATCGTCGCGCGCACCAGCATGTTTCCTTCGTCAATCGTCGGCAAAAACTCGCTGCCCAGTATGAAAATGTCCGCAAAGCTCCATACGAGTAAGAGACCCGCGATCGTCAGCGTCAGGTAGCGATGGCGAATGGCCCACTGCAGCACCGGGACGTAAATACCTTTGAAGAACCGGATAATCGGATTCGGGCGAACTTCTCCTTTCTTTAGTCGCAGAAACAACGCGCAGAGCATCGGCGCGATGCACAGCGCCATCAACATCGATCCGACCATCGAGAAGGTGACGGCGTACGCGAGCGGTTTGAACAGCTTCCCTTCGATACCTTGCAGCGTGAAGACCGGAAGAAATACGGCGATGATGATCAGAATCGCGAAGAACATCGGCCGGCCGATTTCCTGCGCGGCAACCAGAATCGCTTCGCGCGTAGAGTGTTCGCGATGTTCCTCCAAATGACGGTAGATATTCTCGACCATCACGACCGTCGCATCGACCATCATCCCGATGCTGATCGCGAGGCCGCCCAGCGACATGAGGTTTGCTGACAATCCCTCGTACCACATCAGGATGAAAGCCACGAGCATGCAAAACGGAATCGCCGCCGCGGTGATGAACGAGCTGCGAAAGTTGCCGAGGAGTAACACCAGAATAATCAGCACCAGCACTTCGCCTTCGATCAACGATTCAACCACGGTGTGTACGCTGTTATCGACGAGCTCGGCTTGATCGTAGTAATCGACGATCGACACGCCCGGCGGCAGTGCCTTATTGATCTCCGCGACTTTCTCCTTGATGCGCTCGATCACCTGCTTGGTGTTTTCGTTTATGCGCTTGAGCACGATGCCGGTAACGACTTCTCCCTGACCATCCTTGGTGACCGCGCCCTGGCGGATCTCGTTGCCGATCTCCACGCGCGCAACGTCGCTGACTCGAATCGGCGTGCCGTTGCGCGAGTCGAGCACGATGTTCCCGATATCCGCTACGTCTTTGACCAGGCCGAGACCGCGAACGACGTATTGCTGGTCGCCGTGCTCAATGAAGTTGGCTCCCGTGTTTTGATTATTGTTCTGGATGGCTTCGAAGAGAGATTTGAGCGTGATGTTGTAGCTAACGAGCGCCTGCTGATCGACGATGACCTGATACTGCT
>DASXXL010000705.1:0-6331 GCA_036503085.1 Pyrinomonadaceae bacterium
GGATTAACACAGATCCGTATACCAATCTGTGTAATCCGTGGACAAATGAGTGGAACGAGGGCGCTACCAGATCAATTACGCGGCTTTAACAGGATTCTTCCTTCGCCGGTTTTCAGCACGAATACGCGGCCGCCGTTACCAACCTTCCAGCGCTTCACGCGCGGCGAAGGCGTGATGTCTTCAGCAACATTGAAACCTTCCTGCGTGATTCCTTCGCTCGCGTTGGTTTCGATGGTGAAGCTTGAGCCGGCCGGAACCGTTAACGAAATTTCACCGTCGCCGGTTCGCGCGGAAATAGCGTTGAAGTTTCCATCGAGGGCAATCGGGCCGTCGCCGGTGCGTGCGTCGACCTGGCCGTCGAATTTGTTGATTTGGATCGGGCCGTCGTCGGTGGTGACGTGGAGCTGGCCGCCACTGTTGCTCACGGTGATTGGTCCGTCGTTGGAGCGCAGAGTGATGTCACCGGAAACACCTTCGAGGATCAGCTGGCCATCGCCTGACGAAACGTGCAGGCTGGTCTGCCGGGGGACGTAAACATCGAGCAGGACGCTGCCGTTGTTTTCATCGCCCGTGGCGTTGATCGAGAGTGTCGTTCCCTGCTGTTCGGTTTGAATCGAGATCTGTTTCAGCGTCTCTTCGTCTGACGCGCGCTTGGTGGCGGTGTAGCGCACTTCCGCCTGGTCCCAGCCGTGCACGCTGATCGGACCATCGAACGTGCCGATGTTGATTCTCGGGCTCGCGCCAACCGGAAAACTCTTCGTTTCCTGACTCGTGAACTTCAGGCCCATGTCGGGCTTCACTCTTACGCGGCTGATCACCCGGGCCTGCACGCGCGCGTCACGTTGCATCTCGCGTTGGGCTTGATCGATCTCCTTTTGTGCCTGGCGCAGGGCGACGTCGACCTGGCGCTGTGCTTCGCGTTGCACTTCGCGCGTCGCGCGCTCGTTACGCGCCACGTCCACCTGCATGCGCACGAGATCGTCGTTGTTACGTTCCATCGAGCGCGCAACTTCGTCGACGATTGCATCGCCGCTGATCTTGTCGATGGTCACGACGGAGACGCCGGGACTGACGGTTCGTCCGTCCTGCGCGTGCGTGATGCGAATGCCACCGTTCACATTCTGCAGCTTGACCTTCGGGCCGCCGGAGCCGATCTGACCGTCGAGACTATGGCCCACGTACTCGCCATGCTTCACCTGAATCCCGAAGTCGTTGCTAATCGAGCCGTGGACCGTGCTGGCACGGACCATGGCGTTCGCATCGGACGGAATGATGAGCGTGACGCTACCGTTGACTGAGCCAAGCGAGATCGTTTTCGATTCGTCGAGCTGAGTGAAAACCGCCTGCAATGGACCGTTGATGGTTGAGAGTCTTGCTTCACCCATCAGACCGCGCACCGTGACCGGCCCGTTGATCGACGAGGCCTTCACGCTTCCTTCAACACCTTCGATATCGACTGGACCATTGATGAGTTCGATCGATTCGAGTATCGCCTTGCGTGGAACTGTCAGTGAATACTCAACCGTCGCGGGGTTGTCCCAGCGACGCTCGTCGCTGCGGAAGTTCAACGACTCATCGGGATAGTCAGTCTTGATTCTGATGTTCTCTTCGTTCGCGGTGACTTCGATCTTCGCCTCTTCGAGACGCTCGCGGCGATACGCTTTCTTGATCGCGTCGACCTGCACGGCCGCACGGTCCCAAACTTTGATCTTCACGCCGCCGTTGATGTTCGCAAGATTGACGCGGCCGGTCGCTGAGATCGGATACGTCTGATGAAACTCCTCCGTTATTTGATCTGGTTCGCCACCCAGCGCCTCCGCATCTGCGGGTACGTTAGGAACCGGACGCACTTCCTGCGGCGCTTGGGCTGACTGGCCCGAAACTACTGCCGCCGTGGTCCCGTTGGTGACCAGTCCGACGCTCAGTAAAACTGCTGTAATGAGGAGCTTCTTAACCATTGCTTTTCCTATCTCGCTTCTGAATGAAATTAGCTGGCGCTGCGTAGATTAACGCTGCGATTGAGTGTCTTCAAGATAATGTCGTGGCCTTCGGGCGTGACGAAGATAAAACGCCGGTTCCTGGTCCTGAATGTCTTCAGCGACTGGTCCAACTCGAACGCGTCTTTGATAGTCTTCTCAACGAAATCATCCTTCGAAAGCAGCACCCTGACCTCTGCCGCATCATGTGCCGACCGCACGGCTCGCCTCGGCTTCGGCACTTCACGAATTGCGGGCGGAGCAGGAGTAGCAGGTTTCGCGGGCAGGGCTTCAGGAGCAGACGGCACTTCGGGAACAACCACGTCGAGCGCATCGGCTTGAACTGGCGCGGCCGGCGGCAACGCCTGCAACGGCGGCGGTGGCGGCACTAACGTCCTGGTGTTCTGGCAAGTCTCGACGCTGAGAGTAACCATCGGGTCGGCTGGAGCAATCGCGTCTTTCCACTGCGCCACCAGGTTGCCGGCTTCGACTGTAAGATCCCGCACCTGATTCAGTTCTTTCATCGCACTCGAGAAAGCTGCCATTGCCACCACCAGAAGCAGAATCACTCGATACGATTTCTTTTCGCTAGCCTGACCCGTGTTTTGCATTGCGTTGACCCCAGTTTTAAGGCCGAGAATAGTAAGTTCCGAATTAGCTGGTTCCCACCATCCTCGGCCCTTCTGCGTTGCTCTATAGTCAAAACACCGAACCCTACAAGGATGTGGCAATAATGTTTGAACTAAAATCCGAAATTTTTGGGGAAAAAATCGGAGGGAGTTAAAGCTTCTTCAGATGTACTGCGCCGCCGAACGACGCTACTGAGATCGTCGCATCGCCCGAGCCGCAGATCGCCTCGATACGGCGCACGACGGAGCCGAAGATCGTCGGTCTCTCAGCCGGCGCCGGCGTCACCATCACACCGGTCCTTGGCGCTGCTGGAGTTCTGGCCGGCGGCGTGGGCTTCGCTGCCGGTTTCTCTTTTTCTTTTTCCTTCAGCACCTTCTCTTGCCCGGGCGGGAGCTGTGGCTCTCGTGACTCGACCGGCTTGGGCCTTGGCGGCAAAACCCTCGGTTCGCGCGGCGCGGCCGGAGTTTCAATGGTGTACTTCAGGGGAAAGTCGGAAACGAGATCCTGCTTGTCCGAAACTTTCGCGCTCAAACGAAAAGACGCGTCGGCTGGAAGGGCCAGGACGATTTCTCCGGTCACGTTCGTAAAGGAGTAGTAGCCTGATTTAACGAGAGCGCCGCTCATCATCAGCGTGCCGCTGACAGTCTTCGCCATCACTCTCGAACTCCCGACACGTTCGAGTTGAATGTCGCCACTGACGGTACCGACTTCAAAAGTATCTTCGGGACTCGCGGCGCGAACGTTGAACGCTTCGACGCCGCCACCCGCGGAATTCAGGTTCACGCGGCCGCTCGAGTCTTTCAAGGAAATACTGCCGCCGACGCTTCCTGCTTCGACCAGTTTCGTCACGCGCTCGATCGTGATGTCGCCGTTTTGCGAACCGGCGTAAGCACCGGCAACACCGATAATATTGATATCGCCGTCGCGCGTTTGCGCTTGCACGGTCGAGCCGGCGGGCACGTCCATGTCGACGTCGGCAATCGCCTGGCAATCGAGTTTCGGATTCGCGCGGGAAGTTTTATCGAGCACCATTACGTCGACGCGTGTCGCGGGCGTGCTTGGATCTTTCGGTTTGTCGATGCGGCGGAACTCGAGTTGGACCGTATCGTTGGAACGAACGCGAACCTCGCGTCTGTCCCACGCGCGCACCGTCAATGCGCCCGAAGCGACGCAGAGCGTGATCGTGGCCTGCGGATCGACTGGCATGATGCGTTCGACCTTCTGGCCGGGTTGAGAAGTTTTGTCTTCGTGGGCGGAGGTTAAACCTGCCAGGGAGAGTATAAGGCCGGAAGCCGCGGCTACTGCAAGCAACTTATT
Organism: Pyrinomonadaceae bacterium; assembly: GCA_036503085.1. Classification (GTDB taxonomy): domain Bacteria; phylum Acidobacteriota; class Blastocatellia; order Pyrinomonadales; family Pyrinomonadaceae; genus PSRF01. The sequence goes on from DASXXL010000705.1 coordinate 3,924, forward strand.
GATCAAGTGAAGACCCGGCCTTTCAATGTGAGCGACCTCCACCGAGACGCGCGTCTGCGATGGTGTTGAGCAAATCAACCTTGCTCTGGTAAGCAGCAAACATAAAATCGGCCGTGTCCGGGTCGTTCGGGTTCTTCTTGACTGCGGTGCGGGTGGCAGCGATAGCGCGATCGACGACTGCGAGGTTGCGTTCGTATTCAACCTGCAGCGACGGTCTCATCTGTTTCTTGTTTGCCTTGATAGTGGAATCGAGCCTCGCGATCGTTTGTAGGTAAGCGCGTTCGCCCGGGAGAAGTTTGACCGGTTCAGGCGCGGGAGCTATGGCCGAAGCGTCGGTGTTGGACTTGAAAGTCGCAGTGTTTGGTTTGAAGGAAGCTTTGACAGGGCGGTAGCCCAGATCCTGTTTTACTCTGGGAGCTTGCGCGATAATACCGGTAGGTTCAATCCCCGTCTCAACCGGCCGCGGCACTGCGGCTACCTTATCATCATTGTTTACAACCGGCGGTGTTGTTTTCGCTACTGAAGGGTGCTGCTGCGACGGCGTGGTCATGCGGTACTTCACGAGACCGAAGATCGCGGCAAACGCCAGCACCATCACTAAGCTCGCATAACCCAACGTGCGCTGCGTTCCGAAACTGAGCAGCCCTGCGACGAACGCGCCGAAGCCGGCTCTATCGTGCCGCGACGCAGCGCCGACGCGATGATCCAATACCGCCGCGTCGATCCGCTCTCGCAAACGTTCGGTCGGCACACTGGCTTCCAATTCCGGTGCCAGCGCCGTCATCAACAAGTTGATTTCCTCTTCCATCTCGCGCGCTGCCGCCGCGCAAGTGGAACACGAAGCGAGATGCAACGTCGCATTTTCCATCGCTGCGCCCGACAGTTCACCGTCGAAATAGCTTTGCAGCGTTGCGTCGTCCAAACACCGTCTCATCGCCTGCCTCCGATCTTCCCGTAGACCCTCGCAAACTCCTTGCGCCCGCGCGCCACCAGGCTGCCGATGTTCGTTTCCTTCAGCGACAGACTGTTGGCGATCTCGCGATACGAGAGCCCCTGTTGTTTGAGCAACAGGCAGCTCCTCATCGGCTCTTTGATCTTGTCCAACGCCCGGCGAGCTTCTTCGATTGCCTGGCGGCGCTCGTAGTCCTCTTCCGGAGCATCGACGTTAAAGCCGTTTTCCGCGGTGCTCTTGTGATACTCGTTATCGCGAACCATCGAGCGGTTTTGCCCGCGCACGGTGTTTCGCGCCACGTTAAGAGTCACGCGCAGAAGCCACGCGCGAAGCAGATCATCGCCCGGCGTAGCGTGGAGATTGCGATAGAGTCGTAAAAATACTTCCTGCGTCACGTCTTCCGCCAAGGCGGAGTCGCGAACGACAGCCCTGGCCGTTCTAAAAACGGCGCGGTGATGGAGGGTAAACGCTTCGTCGAAACTGAGCGGACCGACCGCTTCAGTCCCGATGTCGTTAGGCATGGACTCGATCAATGCTCTAGCTTGTCCGTTCACAATCACCGCTCTCTCAACAGTGCAAACACCGCAACCTCCCGGCTTGTGGCAAGTTTCTGCCAAGGCAGAAGAAAGCCAGCCGACAGAAGGGTTTGGGCGGAAACATTCTATTATCAGGTTCCACCCGGCACCAAGCTTTAGAGAGCGGTAAATGCTAAGTCTGAGAGAGCAGTAATGCTTTAGTTAATGTCTCGGGAGAGCGCTGCGTTGCGTTGAACGCGCGCTCGCGGCTGAAAGTTCACGGTCGGGTCTGATATATAATCTGCCTCCCTTTGTAACTGAGGTGACTGAATCACTCGATAACAGCGTCTTTATGCGGGCCTGCCGCCGCGAGCCGGTGCCTCACACGCCAATTTGGCTGATGCGGCAGGCGGGTCGGTACATGCCCGAATATCGTGCGGTCCGCAACAAAACGACGTTTCTGGAGCTCTGCAAAAATCCATCGCTCGCTGCGGAAGTAACAGTCACTGCCGCGGAACGTCTGGGCGTCGACGCGGCGATCATCTTTGCTGACATCCTGCTGCTCCTGGAACCCATGGGTGTGGATCTCGAATTCGCCCAGGGCGAAGGTCCCGTGATTCACAATCCAGTGCGCCAGGCGGCGGATGTCGATCGGCTTCGTCAACTTGAAGACGTTAGTGCTCTCGAATTTGTTAACGAAGCGATTCGGCAAACCCGCCGTGCTTTGAAACCTGACATTCCATTGATCGGTTTTGCGGGCGCGCCGTTTACGCTCGCTTCGTATCTGACGGAAGGCGGCGGATCGAAGAACTACGTTCACACGAAACAACTTATGTACAACGACAGCGGCGCGTGGCACGCGATGATGTCGTTGATCGCGTCGAATCTTGGGAAATACCTCAACGCGCAGATCGAAGCGGGCGCACAGGCAGTGCAGTTGT
>DASXXL010000706.1:0-5987 GCA_036503085.1 Pyrinomonadaceae bacterium
GACGAGATCTCGATCGTCGGCTCGCGTTGCGGGCGCTTCCAACCCGCGCTTCATCTATTAATGAAGAACGGTATCGACGTCGACAGTCTCATCAGCGAACAACACCCTCTCTCTAACGGCCTTCGCGCCATGGATCGCGCCGCCACCAGCGGCATCCTCAAAGTCCTCTTACGTCCTTAACTCAGAAACTCAAAAACGCGGATTTTGCCTCCGCGACAACCCTTTCGCTATACTCTATCCCTTTCCTCGGGCGTGGATTGGTTACCCGGAAGGTGGTGAATTATGTTTGACGTTTCTAAGGACCGCGCGACAGAGCAGGAACGAGCAATTCTCCGAAAACTGCGGGTCTGGATTGCGGCGCTTGCCGTCGCCTGTTTAGTTGCCGGTATCGGCATCGGTGCGATGTTGTCCGGCCACACCATCAAGGCGCAGAACGAGGCGCAGATCGCACGCGCGCCTGAAGCGCTGTCAGCGTCGTTCGCCGAAATCGCGCGCCGCGTCGAACCCGCGGTCGTAAACATCGAGACCACGCAAGCGACGCCCGAGATCAGCGACAAAGACGACGATAAGGACGATTCGTCCACCAACAATCCGCTGCTCGACATGTTTCGCCGCCAGCGACGCTCGCCAACGCGCGGCGTCGGCAGCGGCTTCATCGTCAATCCCAAGGGCTACATTCTGACGAACTACCACGTCATCGAAGACGCCGCCCGCATCACCGTCATCCTGCAGTCGAACGAAAAATTCCGCGGCGAAGTCGTCGGCTTCGATCCGGAAACCGACGTCGCCGTAATCAAGATCGACGCACAGCGAGATCTGCCGACGGTCGCGCTCGGCGATTCAAACGCCGCGCAGGTCGGCGATTGGGTGCTAGCAATGGGTTCGCCGTTCGGCCTGGATCAAACCGTCACCGCCGGCATCATCTCGAAGAAAGAACGCGAGAGTCCGTACTTCAACGTCTTTCAGCGTTTTCTGCAAACCGACGCCGCCATCAACCGCGGCAACAGCGGTGGACCACTGGTCAACATGCGTGGCGAAGTGATCGGCATGAATTCCCAGATCGCCACGTCCACCGGCGACTACAACGGCATCGGCTTCGCGCTGCCGTCAAACGAAACTAATTTCGTTTACAAACAACTGGTCGCGCAGGGCAAAGTGAAGCGCGGTTACCTCGGCATCACGCTCGAATCCGTACACGAAGAGTTTGCGAAGGTTTACGGTCTGTCCGAAGCGAAGGGCGCGATCGTTACTTCAGTTACGCAAACCGAAAACGGCCAACAAACTCCCGCCGCGAAGATCGGCATGCAAGCGAGCGACATCATCGTCGAATTCGAAGGCGCGCCGGTACTCAACGCACAGGACCTGATTCAACGCGTCGCCAGCACACCGGTGGGCCAGCAAGTGACGCTCGCCTATCTGCGCGACACCAACGGCAAACTCGACAAACGCAGCGCGACCGTCGCGCTTGGCGAACGCCCGCCGTCAACTCTTCGCGACTGGGAAGAACCAACAAAACCGAGTCCGAAATCCAGCGACCCGCGCGGTAACTCGTTGCATCTCGGCGTCACGCTCGCCGAACTAACGCCGCAATTGCTAACCGAGCGCCGTCTGACCGGCGTGCAGGGTCTCTACGTCAAAGACATCGATCCGAACGGACTCGTCGCCGAGATCCGCATTCAACCTTCCGGCGCGCCGGCGCTGGCCGAAGGCGACGTTATCAATCGCATCAATCGCGTGACCGTAACAACGCTCGCGGACTTCCAGCGTGTGCTGAGCGGTCTGAAACCCGGCGACCCAATCGTGCTCAACGTAACCAGATTGCAGCGTGACGCGAAAGGCGATCACCTGCTGCCCCTGATCGTGCAGTTCACTTATCAGTAATTATGGCCCAGGCAAAGAAAGCAATCGCGAAGACAAGCGGCAAAAACAACTCGCGCAACGGCGCGAGCCGCACCGCCGTCAAGACTTATCAGAACTACATAAACGGCGAGTGGGTCGCGAGCCAGTCGGGTGAGATGTTTGAGGATCTCAACCCCGCCGACACACGCGACATCGTCGGCCGTTTTCCACTCTCGACCAGCGACGACGTCAACGCTGCGGTCAACGCCGCGCAGGGCGCTTTCGATCGCTGGCGCAACACGCCCGCGCCGAAACGCGCCGAGCTCCTGTTTCATCTCGGCGAGATCCTGATTCGCGATAAAGAGCGTTTCACCGCCGACATGACCCGCGAGATGGGCAAGGTTTTGAAAGAGGCGGGCGGCGACGTTCAGGAAGCAATCGACTGCACGTATTACACGGCCGGCGAAGGTCGCCGTTTGCACGGCTTCACCACGCCCGCGGAAATGCGCGACAAGTTTGCGATGTGCGTGCGCCAGCCGGTCGGGCTTTGCGGTCTGATCACGCCGTGGAATTTTCCAATGGCGATCCCTTCTTGGAAACTCATTCCGGCGCTCGTCTGCGGTAACACCGTCGTCATCAAACCGGCCGAAGACACGCCGCTCTCGACTTACAACCTCGTCAAAGCGTGTGAAGAAGCGGGCATTCCGCCGGGCGTCGTCAATCTCGTCACCGGTTACGGTGAAAGCGTCGGCGCGGCGATGACTAATCACAACGCGCTGCGTTTGATCTCGTTTACCGGCTCGACCGAAACCGGACGCATCGTTGCTTCGGCGTGCGCCGAGCGCAATGCGATCTGCTCGCTCGAGATGGGCGGCAAGAACGCGATCATCGTGATGGACGATGCTGACATCGATCTCGCTGTCGAAGGCGCGATCTGGGGCGCGTTCGGAACCTCGGGCCAACGTTGCACTGCGTCGTCGCGGCTGATCGTGCACAAGAAAGTCTACAAGCAGTTCGTCACGAAGCTGGTCGAGCACGCGAAAGGTTTGCGCGTAGGCGACGGCGCGGATCCCAAGACCGACGTTGGACCAGTTATAAACAACGATGCGGTCGAGAAGATCATGAGTTACATCCGCATCGGCCGTAACGACGACGGCGCAAAGCTCGCCTGCGGCGGCAAACGTCTCACGCGCGGCGATTACGCGAACGGTTATTTCATCGAGCCGACCGTCTTCACCGACGCTACTGCTGACATGCGCATCTCGCAGGAAGAGATCTTTGGACCAGTGACGACCGTGATTCCGACAAACTCACTCGAAGAAGCGGTGGGTATCGCGAACGGCGTGCGCTACGGACTCTCCGCTGCGATCTACACACGCGACGTGAATCGCGCGTTCAGGGCGATGAACGAGATGTATACCGGCATCTTCTACGTCAACGCTTCGACGATCGGCGCGGAAGTGCACTTGCCGTTCGGCGGCACCAAAGCCACCGGCAACGGTCATCGCGAAGCGGGCACGCAGGTGTTGGATATCTTCTCGGAGTGGAAGTCGATCTATGTCGATTTCAGCGGCAAGCTTCAGCGCGCGCAGATCGACAACGTGGAGAGTAGCCACAACAGCTAACTTATCTGATGTTCGCGGACTTTGTTTCTTATCCCCTTCCTTCCGGCGTCGCGCTTGCGGGAGACTAAGGAAAAGGGGATTCCAGAGACTTATTTGTGGCTGAGTTCGACGATACGATTCAACAGATCTTCGGGTGAGACGGGCTTCGCAAGAAAAACGTCGACCTGTTCGCTCTCATTGACAGCATTACGCGGATCCAGCGCGCTCAGCAGAATGATCGGCAAGCGCGACAGGTGCTTGCTGCTCCTCACAAACCGGCACAACTCATAACCATCCAGGTTCGGCATCACCGCGTCCGTGATCACCACGTCGACGCTGGTGTTCAGCAGAAACTTCATCGCTTCCAGCCCATCCGCCGCAGAAACGACTTTGTAGCCCGCGCGCTGCAGCACCACTTCCAGATAGCGCCGTAATGCCGGGTCGTCTTCGGCCAGCAGCACGCACTGGCCGCGTCCCGTGCCGTTTGCCGGGTGCAGAATCTCGCCTTTTGCGGTTTCGAGTTCTTCGGGTCGGATCATGCAAGAAGTTTCGGACTTTCGAGGCCGCGTGAGGGCTCTGAAGGTCGGACCGAGCCGGGGCGGCTCGCCTTGCCAGAGTAGACCGCCGAGCGCGTGCTTGTCAACGTTATTGCATGTTGATCTTGAAATGGTAGGCCCATAATTCGAGGCCGAGAAGCTGAAAAACCTGGAGATTGTAGTCTTCGCGGCCGGAGAAGTTGGCGTCGATGACCCTTTTTACCTCACCCGGCCGAAACAGACCCCGCCGCTGAACGGCTTCTTCTGAGAGCAGGTCGTCGACGAGCGGACGCAACGGGCCGCGCAGCCACGAGCGGATCGGCGCTCCGAACCCGGCCTTCTTGCGCCACACGACTTCGCGCGGCAGGACGTTTTCGAGCGCGCGTTTGAGGATGTACTTGCGCGTGAGGCCACGTAGTTTCAAACGCGGCGGCATGCGTCCGGCCATCTCGATCATCTCGCGGTTGAGAAACGGCACGCGCACTTCGAGGTTCGCGGCCATCGACGTTTTGTCGGTCGTCATGAGGTTGAGACACGGCAGAAAAGTTTTCAGATCGACGTAGAGCAAGCGATTCAAAGGCGCGACATTTTCAACGCGTGCGAAGTAACGGCGATGCATGGCATAAGCGTCGTACTCGCGCGTTCGCTCGCGCCACTCGTCCGTGTAGAGGCGTTGCTTCATCTCGTCGGTGAAGTAAGTGCCGTAACCGAGATATCGCTCTTCGAAGTCCAGCGCCGCGCTGCGCGCAAACTTCTTCGCGTTGCGCAACGGCGCAGTAAGTCGTCCGGGCATACCGCCCGGCAACACGCCGGCGACAGCGCTCATCAACGGACGCCGCAACAAGTTCGGCACCGGATCGAACGCGGCCGCGATCTTCATCGCCATTTGCCGCGGGTAACCCGCGAACACTTCGTCGCCACCCATACCCGAGAGCATCACGGTCAACGTTTCTCTGGCGGCGCGCGAGATCAGATAACTCGGAATCGCCATGTCGATCGGCGGTTCTTCCATGTGATGAACCAGCTTCGGCAAGAGCTCGGCGATTGATGGCTGCAGAAGAATCTCGTGATAATCCGTTTGCAATTGCTCGTTGACGCGCCGCGCCCAACGCACGTCGTCGGGAATGATGTCGTAACGCAGATCTTCACTCGTGATGCCTGCGGTGTAAGTACTGATCGTATGGCCGTCGCTGTGGCGGTCCATCATCGCGACGATGCCGGACGAATCGATGCCGCCCGAGAGAAACGATCCCAGCGGCACGTCAGAAACCATCTCCATCTTCACGACACGATCCAACGTTTCGAGTACACGCTCCTGCCACCAGCGGTCGCTTCGATGCTCGTCGATCTGTTCGAATGAAGCGTCCCACCATTGCGTGACTTTTATATCCCCCCTCTTGTACTGAAGGTAGTGACCCGGTGGAACTGTCTTCACCCCTTCAAACAGCGTGTTCGGGTCGGGTGCCCACAGGAAGGTAAGAAACTGATGCAGCGCTTCGGGATAAATCCTCGCCTGGATCAACTTCGAAGCGAGAATCGCTTTGATCTCTGACGCAAAGACAAATCCGCCCGGTGTGCTCGCGTAATAAAGCGGCTTAATGCCGACGTGATCGCGAACGAGCGTTAGCGTTCGCTCGCGGTTGTCCCAAACCGCAAACGCAAACATACCGTTAAGTCGGCTGAGACTTTCCCAACCCCACTCGGCAATCGCCGCGAGCAACACTTCGGCGTCGCAATCACTCTTGAACTGATGTCCGAGCGGGCGCAACTCTTCGCGCAGCTCGCGGTAGTTGTAGATTTCGCCGTTGAAGGTGAGAACGAAACGGCCGTCGGGCGAGAGCATCGGCTCGTGTCCCGCGGGCGTCGGATCGATGATCGCGAGACGGCGATGGCCCAGGCACGCCGCGCTTCCCGAATCGTCGATTGGATCAGAAACCCAGACGCCCTCATCGTCGCGGCCGCGATGCTCGATGCTGTCGAGCATAGGGACCATCAGTGTCTGCGGCTC